>JAOZTH010000040.1 GCA_029939245.1 Arcobacteraceae bacterium | reverse complement strand
AGAGCCATAACCAACTCTACGACATCTAAGCTATCTGCTCCTAAATCCTCTACGAACTTTGAGCTCTCTTTTACTTCATCTGCATTGCAATCAAGTTGTTCTACTACAACTGCTTTTACTTTATCTAACATATTTATCCTTTCTTAAAATGTTGTCAATTTTACCTAAAAATTCTTAAATTATTTATATTTTTTGGGTATTATAGCAAAAAAGGATAAAAATGAAAAAATACACCATATTTGGCAACCCAGTTTCACACTCTCGTTCGCCAGTTATGCAAAGCGCTGGCTTTAAATATCTACAGCTTGACAACACCTATGACAAAACACTTTTAACAGATGAAAATATAAAAGATATGTTTTTCAATCTTGGTTTAAGCGGAGCAAATATCACAGTGCCACACAAAGAATATGCTTATATATCCGCAGATTTAGTAGTAGGCGATGCAAAAACCATAAAAGCAGTAAATACATATATAAAACAAGATGATAAAATAGTAGCCCACAATACAGATGGCTATGGCTTTGTGATGGCTATAGATGAGTTTGGACCACTTTCATCTGTGCTACTCATAGGTGCAGGAGGCACTGCTAGAGCTATAGCAGTAGCACTAAAATCAGCAAATATAGCCACAACAGTAGCCAACAGAACTGCCAAAAAGCTGGAGTTTTTTGATATGCTAGGTGTAGATACTATCATATCAAACGATATAGATACAAGCGACAAATACGATCTAGTAGTCAATGCCACTTCAGCAGGACTGTGTGATAGCAACTATCCTATGTCGCAAGACAAACTTAGACGAGTTTTGACAGATAGCAAATATGTATTTGACTGTATATATGGGACTATGACACCGTTTTTGAGTATGGCAAAACAACTTGGTATAAAATACAAAGATGGTGAAGATATGTTGCTGTATCAAGGGGTTAAAGCTATGGAACTATGGACAAATACCAAAGCAACAAAAGGATTGATAGATAGCATGAGAAGTGCTTTGCGAGACAAAAACGACAAACAAGGCGAACTTTAAGAAAATAAATATATAATATATAAAAGGAAATTATATGAACACATATGCCCTCATAAAGTATAGTATATATGACAAAAAATCTGTAGAAACTCAAGTTTCAAATCTCAAAAATTATAAAACAACCCATAACTTAGAGCAAATATCTATCATAAAATACGAACAAAAAAGCAAAAATAGCATGACAGAGATATTGTCTATAACTTCGCACATAGAACCAAACTCACAGCTTATAGTATACAATCTATCTTCACTGGGTAGATATACATACATGATATATGATACGATACTGGCCTTGATGGACAAAGATATCTATATAGTATCAGTTCAAGACAAATACGAACTCAAAAAAAATGATAAGTTTACAAAATTTATATTAAAAATAGGCACACAGATCATAGATATGGAAAAAGAACTTTCAAGCCACAGAACCAAAGAAGCATTGTATTATAAAAAATTGTCAGGCAAAGTGCTAGGAAAACCAGTAGGCACTGTGCAAAAGTCCAAATTTGACAAAGATTTAGTCAATATCAAAAGTTATTTGAGAGCAGGACATAGTATAAGACAGATAAGCAAATTGTTGGGATACAACAACCATATAGGACTAAATAACTATATCAAAAAAAGAGATATAAGAAAAAACTTACAAAAATAATATAACCAATGAAACATCATGGGTCATATTAAATTTTGTGTGTTATCATCTATTCTTCCGTGACACCAAACTTATATCTAATACCTAACATTATATTTGTCTGCATTGTATGTTCTATGCTGCCATCTCCATCTGGATTGGCATCTGTGGCATTGTGTTTGAGAATTTGATTCATAAGCAAAGCTTGCGCTTTGAGTGTAATGTCAAAATTACCTGACACTCCATACAATACACCAGCTTGAATACCATACAAGATACTGTCTTGTTTGAGATTTTGATCTTCATCTACTGCATTGTTTAGAGGTGGCTTGGTCCATGTTAACATACTTACACCTGCTAAAGCTCCAACCTTAAATCGCATACCAGTGCCGCTAGTTATATAGTTGATACCTAGATATCCGTTTGTAACTTTTATTTTACCCCAAGTTGCCATCTGAATATTTGCTGTAGCTGTGAGATTTTTGTTTAAAACCACACCAACACCCAAGTCAAATACAGAGCCAGCAGGAGCATCCAAATCTTCCTCTGCCCATAACGCTTCGTCTATATCAGTAGTAGCGGTCCCTGTAGAAGAACCTACCGAAGCCATAAATAGCAGACCATCTACAAACCACTCTTTGCCTCGCATGTAGCTTTTTATCACATATACTCTAGTATAGCCTCTGTTGAAATCCTTTTTGGTATCTGCTTTTCTGTATGAATAATCTTTAGCATAGCTATACATATCCTTATTTTTTTTAAAAAATTTATTTTTTATGTATATATAAGCTATTTTGCTTCTCACCGTGTATAGAGAAAAAGGCACACCAGTTATCTCTCTTCTTTTTATAAAAGAGCCATTGTCCAGCCTACTCCAACCAGAACGATAATGTTTTTTGATAAGTATTAGGTCATCTTTTTTGTATTGGATTGGAATTTTGTATTTTCGTTCTTGTCCTTTGTTCCTGTAGTATTTTTTAACTATACTTGCGGGACTATAGCCAAACTTGAAGTTTTTTTTGTATTTTTTGTTTTTCTTTGCTATTTTTGATACATATTTCCAAAGCTTTTTGTCTTTTTTAAGTTTTGAATTTCTCTCATATATTTCAGACTTAAACTCTCGTATAGAATATACTCGTCCTGGTTTTTTTTCTATGTCAAATCTCTTGACATAGTTGTTGTTTTCTATCTTGCACCAGCCAGAGCCGTAGCAGTTTTTTACCTTGATTTCTGCTTTTCTCTTAAAGTATGTAGCATTGGTATCAAATGGTAAAGATTCAGCTACTGCTAGAGTAGAACCAAATAATACAATCATCAATAATAGCAACTTTGTTTTGTTTAAAATAACTCTCATTTTTGTCCTTTTTTTGTAAAGTTTGTAAATTATACCACAATTTCTTTAGTTTAACCCAAGTTTATGGCATATTTTGCAAAATTTGTCAAAAATTTGTCTATTTTATGTTTTTTAGATATAATTTTTTTATGATTTCTAATAAATTGAATTTTTTATATATAAGTATATTTTATCTATTTTATTTTGCCACTATCGGTGTATTTATCATATTTATACCAAAGTTTCTTTATAGTATAGACTATACTACATACGAGATAGGCTTGGTGTTTGCTATCGTTCCTCTCATGCGGTTTTTGTCGCCGTATCTGTTTGTGAGAAAAGTTGTGCTAACCTCGACTATCCTCACTTATTCGCTAGTATTGACAGCTATATTTGGATTTTGTCTATTTTTCACTGTAGATAACTTTTGGTGGTTTTTTGCGAACAATATCTTTTTGGGCTTTACTATGAGCTTGATACTGCCATATATGGAGAACTTAGCAGTGCAAACACTCGGCAAAGATATGTATGGTAGGTCTAGGATGTTTGGGTCTATAGGGTTTTTGCTAGTAGCAGTGGGTTTGCCATATATTATCGTAGATCAACTTTATATAGTGTTGGACTTTTTCTTTTTGTTTGTATCTCTTATGTGTGTGTTTGCCTATGTGTGCTTATATCATGAAAACTTTCAAAACAAAACAAACAATATATACGATGAAAAGTTTTCACTCCTTGCTCACAAATATTTTTGGATTAGTCTGTTTCTCATGCAAGTTAGTTTCGGTGGGTTTTATAACTTTTTTACTATATATGAGTCATCGTATGGCTTACAGCTAGATACCATAGGTTATCTGTGGGCTTTTGGGGTGTTGTGTGAGATTGTCATGTTGTATTATCAAAAGATAACATTGAAAAACAATCTGCTAACTATGATAAAACTCTCTATAGCTCTCACTATCATAAGATGGCTTATTTTATATATCTATCCAGAAAATCTAACTTTGGTCTATATATCACAGTCATTGCATGCATTTAGCTTCGGTCTATATCATAGCAGTGTAGTGATATATTTATACAGCTTGTATCAAAACAAGAGATTGGCTCAACAATTTTTGTTTGGTATAGGCTATGGTCTAGGTGGCTTCGTAGGTGCCATAGGAGCTGGGTGGGCTTATGGTGAGTATCTGTTTTTATATAGTGCTTTGGTGGCTTTGCTATCTTTTATATCTATATGGTATTATAAGCCAAAAGGTGTGTTATGATATTTTGTGCTGGTGGAAATGAGGATTTTAAATTTGCCAAGCCTTTGGGCATAGGACTAGTAGATGTGACGGCGACACTTACAAAGATATGTATGTTTGATAGACCACAGAGTATATTGTTTGTAGGCTCTGCTGGAAGTTATGGGCGACACGATATATACGATATAGTCCATAGCGACACGGCTACAAATATAGAGATAGGATATTTTGAAAACAGATGTTATACTCCTATAGACAACATAGTCCAAGCTACAGGCGATAGAGATATAGACAAAGCTATAGTGAACTCATCAAACTATATCACGACAGACGACACTGCTAGCAAAGAGTTTCTAGCTCGTGGTGTGGAGCTTGAAAATATGGAGTTTTTTGCTGTGTTGAAAGTAGCAAAGATGTTTGATATATCTGCTAGTGGATTGTTTGTCGTGACAAACTACACAGATAGTCAAGCTCACGAGCAGTTTGTAGCAAATCACAAACAAGCTAAACAAAAACTGAAAACTTATTTAGAAAAAAAAGGAAAATTATGAAACTATTTATCATATTATCACTACTATATATCAACCTATCTGCCTTTGTCATAGACAGGCGAGAGTCAAAAACCACATACAACTCCTATTTTGTATATCCGCTTGTGTTAAGTATGCCCGGACTTGGCAGTGCCTACGGCGCTGGTGTCATGGGCAACAATCTGTTTCAAACCGATACAGATGCTATGCTACTACATATGAGAGGCGACTTCCGACTTGATATAGCCACTGTGGCAAATATACCTATATATGAAAAAGATTCGTTTGTGCTTTCTGCTAGCTTGGCATATCTTAGATTTCAAGATGGGACTATAGAGGCATTTGAAAGGGGTCGAAACTCAAAGCTTGATGACAAGTTTTATTTTGATACAAATGAGTTTAAAACCTATGGCGGTGAGCTATCGGCAAAGCTATTTGACGGACAGTTTGAGATATATGGCGGTCATTCAAAGGCATTTGTAGATCCAAATAGCATAAGAGACAAAGACGACAACGATGTAGCTAGCAACATAGGCGATATAGATATAAGTATGTCCAGATACGGTATATATCTGGACGATACAGACAACAGACTTGACCCACGAGTAGGATATAGAGTCAAGCTAGAGAGATATGGTGTCAAACACGAGGAAAAAAAGTTTAGCGATGGATACCAAAACGATATAAGCATGACAGCATTTGTGCCGATATTTAGCGATAGGCATATACTTGTAGCCAACTATTTTCACTCTGGAGCAGTTATCACAAGAGAAGGCAATGTCGATCCTGCTGACTATATGTGCGACCCTGCCGATGCTACATGTATCCAAGCCATATACGATGAAGTGAGACAAAGACGAGAAGAGGAAGTAAAAAAAGGCAATGCCACATCGCTAGGTGGCACACAGAGACTTAGAGCCTATCCTCAAGGACGATTTTATGATACATATACTGCTTTTGTAGGGCTAGAGCATAGATGGTATATATTTGAACAGTGGAAGCCGTTTGACAAATATGCTTTCAAGGGCGTAAACACAGGTATCCAGCTGGCATTTTTCCAAGAGTGGGGTCAAGTACACGACAAAGACAACCACAAACTATATGAAGATATGAAAAACTCTACAGGTGTTGGTGTGCGATTTTTATTTAACACTATGACCGCCAGACTAGATATAGCCACAGGAGCCGAAGGCGAACAGGTTACATTTTTCTATGGATATTCGTTTTGAATCCTATAAATCTGATAAAGAAAAGCAAATATATCATCATAGCCACACACGAAAATCCAGATACAGACACGATGTGCTGTGCTATAGCTATGGGTCTAGCTCTCAAACAACTAGGCAAAAAATACAAGATATACAACAGTTCCAAAAATATATCTCACAAATACAAGATATTTGAAAACTACGACAAAATCACCCATATAGAACCAGCTTTTTATGACTTAGCTATATATGTAGACTGTGCGACCGCTTCTAGGGTAGGAGCGAAACTTAGCATAGATATGGCTATCATAAACATAGACCACCACCAGTCCAACAACAACTTTGGTGATATAAATATAGTAGATACCTCCGCTGTGAGTTGTGGCTTGGTAGTTTATGGGTTTTTAAAAACACACGGCATAACTATAGACAAAGATATGGCTAGTGCTTTATACTTGAGTATATACGACGACAGCAAAGCCTTTACCAAACAGAGCTGTGCTGATAATATATACAGCACTATAGATGATTTGACCAAACTAGGAGCAAAACCAAACCATCTATCGCTGGAGTTTTTACAGACAGATAGTTTGTCCAAATACAGACTGCTACCAAAGATATATGGTAGCCTAAAACTTCACGATCAAGGTCGTATAGCCACGATAAAACTTAGACAAAAGTGGCTTACCCAAACCAAAGCAGATATAGGTAGTGGCGATGATGTGCCATATGATATACTCAATATAAAAATAGTCAAGATAGTGCTATATATCAAACAGCTCCAACACGGAGATACCAAAGTATCAATACGGGCAAAAGGCGGTGCAGATATCAGCAAACTAGCAAATTTTTTTGATGGTGGAGGACATAAAAGTTCACTCAGCCTAAAGTTTAAAGATAAATCGATAAAATATATAAAAAATGTCATAATAGACAAAATCAAGGATTTGAACATTGTATAGTCATAAATACAAAAAAAGACTCCCATGGAGCAAAATAGTTTTTATATTTATTTTGTTGTGTTTAGTAGCAGTAGGATTTTATATCAAATTTTCGCCAAGATTTGAACACAAGCCACCCACCATAGATACCGTAGATAGTTTGTATTGGAACTTAAAAGACAACATAGACATAAAACTATTTGACGCCAGTGGTATCAGACGATATGAAGTTGTTTTAAAAGTGGGCGAAAAAGAGATAGTGCTAGAAAATAAAAATCTCATGACCATAAAACAAAACATAAACCTAAAGCTAAACGGTGAGTATCTGGATGATATAGCAGACAACAGCTCGGTGAAAATGTTTGTGAGAGTTGTAGATCTAAGTAGTTGGAATTTGTTCAAAGGCAACAAAGCTGTCAAAACTATATCTATAAAGATAGACAAGAAAAAGCCCAACCTATCGTTGATAGCAAACAGCAGATATATCACTCGCGGTGGTAGTGCGGTTGCCATCATAAAACTACGAGACAAAAATCTAAAAGAAGCATATCTACTGTTTGCCGATGATACAAAGTTTGAGCTAATCCCATATATAAAAGATGGCTACTATATATCGCTTTTTGCTTGGAAAATTGATATAGAAGAGTTTAAGACTACCTATGTAGTGGCATATGACAAAGCAAACAACAAAACCAAACTCAAGATACCTCTGTATATAAGAGACCGCAAAATAAAAACTGATAGCATAAAAATAAACAAAAAGTTCATAAAGACAGTCAGCCGTGATGTCTTAGAACAAAGCAGTATGACGGTGCCAGAGGACTTGACAGCTAGATTTGTCAAGCAAAACAAAGACCTAAGAGCAGAAAATATAGCGACCATACAGAAGCAAACCACCAAACATATGGACAAAACTATGATAAAAAGTTTTCATATAAAACCATTTAAAAGACTGGACAAGTCTATCAAGACAGCAGGATTTGCCGAAAGACGACACTACTACTTCAACGATGAGAAGATCAACGAAGCATGGCATCTAGGGTTGGACTGGGCAAGTGTGAGAAACGCACCAGTATATAGCACAAACAGTGGCAAAGTTATATTTAAAGACTATCTTGGTATATATGGCGACTCTATCATCATAGACCATAGCCTTGGGCTAGCTTCTATATACTCACATACTAGCACTCAGTTTGTAGAGATAGACGATGATATCAAAAGCGGACAAAAGATAGCAAAGACAGGCGAAACTGGAGCAGTGCTGGGTGACCACTTGCACTTTGGTGTATTGGTGCAGGGCATAGAAGTAAATCCAAATGAATGGACAGATAAAAAATGGATCAAAGAGATGATACTAAACACTATGAAAACTAGCAACGATATCATAAAAGATGAGATAAAATGAGACAAAGAACGATAAACAAACCCATAGATATCACAGGTATAGGACTACACAAAGGAGTGCCAGTCAATATGACACTAGAGCCACTAGGCGACAACCAAGGCATAGTGTTTTATAGAAGCGACAAAGCAGTGAGCATACCGCTTTGTGTCGAAAATGTAGTAGATACAAAGATGGCGACAGTCATAGGCAAAGATGGTGTCATAGTCTCTACTATAGAACATCTGTTATCTGCTATATATGCTTATGGTATAGACAACTTACGAGTCGTTTTAGACAACGATGAAGTGCCAGTGCTAGACGGTAGCAGTAGTGGGTATTGTCTGCTATTAGATGAAGTAGGTATCAAAGAGCTGTCAGAGCCAAAAAAGGTGCTAGTAGTCACCAAGCCAGTCCAGATAGAAGTCGATGGCAAAACAGTCAAGCTACTACCCAGCGATGATATTGTGTATGATTTTAAGATTGATTTTGATCATCCCAGTATAGGTCAGCAGGATTTTCGGTTTGATTATTCTGTGAGACAATACAAAGAAGATATAAGCCGTGCTAGGACTTTTGGTTTTTTACATGAAGTTCAACACCTCCAAGCCCAAGGACTAGCTCTAGGAGGAAGCTTGGACAATGCTATCGTCCTAGATGAAGACAAAGTGTTAAATACCGAAGGCTTACGATATGAAAATGAATTTGTCCGACACAAGATACTAGATGCTATAGGAGATATGGCTCTAGTAGGATATACTATAGTGGGGCATTATGATGCTATGGCTGGTAGCCATCATCTCAACCATCTACTGACTAAAAAATTGCTAGCATCAAAAGCCAACTACAAGATAGTAGATCTAGAAGAGGCGATACAACACAAAGAGATGTTAGAGTTAGCTTATGACAAAGCCAAAGCATAAGATAGTCGTCCTCAGCATATCTACACCACTTTTGGTAGGAATATATGCAGATGACATACTTATAGACAGCTACACCAAAGATGGACTCACTAGCGATGTGTTGCCAGAAATATTTGAGGATATTATGGCTAGATACCATATAGACACAGTGCTATATATTAGTGGTCCAGGGTCATATATGGCGATAAAGGTTTGCTATATTTTCCTCACTACTTTATCTATAGTCAAGGATTTTGAGCTACTATCGTGCAGTGGATTTGAGTTTAACCGTAGCAGTGCTATCAAAGCTATCAACGATAGGTATTTTTACAAGATAGGAGATAATATCGTGCTAGAAAAACTACGGCAAACAGACGAGATATATCCGTTTACTTTGCCAAACAGCTTGGAGCATATCAAAAGTTCCACAGACACGAAACCCAACTTTGTATTGCCAGTAATATAATACTACTATCTAGTCGCTCTATATTTTCTCATATTGTTCTGCTGTCGCCCTTGTGTTTATCTGGATATCGTCATCAAAGATTATATCTGTTATCTCTATGTCTTGTTGCTTTAGTCTATATTTTAGTCTGTTTAGCTCTGTGTAGTTTGTGACGATAGTTTTGTTTATAAGCTTTTTGTATATTTCAAGTTCTGCTACATCTATGACAGTATGGACGGCTTGACTATAAGCTCTCACAAGTCCACCAGTGCCTAGCTTAGTCCCTCCAAAATATCGCACTATTATGACTGCTGTATTTATAATATTTTCACCAGATAGCACCGCTAGAGATGGTTTGCCAGATGTGCCTCTAGGTTCTCCATCGTCACTGCTGTTTTCGACTATTTGTCCTATGCCGTTGAGATATCTATAAGCATAGACAAAATGCCTGGCTTTGGGGTGCTCAAGCTTGAGTGTAGCCAAAGTATCTATAAACAAACTATACGGGCAGATATATGCTACGAACTTGGACTTTTTTATCTCTGTGGTGTAGCTGTATCTATCTGTAGTTTGTTTCATGGCGTAAGTTTGTAAAAAAAGATAAAAAGATTTATGATAATTCCTTGATAATTTGGTGGACCAGTGGGGGATCGAACCCCAGTCCTAAACCAACCTAACATAAGCTTCTACATGCTTAGCAAAGCTTATATCTCGTATTATATAGCGAAGCTTCCAAATGCCATACAAACAAAGGTCAAGGGTGTCTTGTATAGATGAGACCAACATCTAAACAACAAGCTATTAGACTATGACTGACTTAAAATATATGCAATAGCAACACATAAAAGTCAGCTCCAGAAATTAAACTTACGCTATTTTAGCGAAAGCAGGAGTATAATTTGTATTATTTGCGTCTAAAATTTTTGAGTTTTTATCGTAACTCACACGAACATGCTACTTATATCGAGTTAATATAGTCGAAACCATGTCTAGCCCAAAAAGTTGCCTATTTTATCCAACTATTCTTAAACTTTCTTTTTTTGTCTGCTTTTTGCCATAATTTTGATGACAATCACAAGCACCAAAGAGATACCGACTATAGTCGCTATAGTAGATATTATCATGGCTGTTGATACTGGCTCACTCATAGACTATCGACTACATCTTGACATCTGTGACATATACCGCCTGTTTCTTTGGCTCTATATTTCCAACATCTCTCGCACTTTTGTTTGGAGGCAAAATATATCTCAAATTTATCTCCACCGACTGTAAAATCAGCTACTACTTTGTCCTCTTTGTGGTGGATAACTTTACTCACTACAAACCAATCTTCCGCTTCTGCTGGACTTAATATGTCTAGTTGTGGGCTTTTGCTATATATCACTAGCTCCAAAGTTGACTTGATGGTTTTCTCTTTTTTTAGGCTCTCTATAGTTTCGTTGAAACTGTTTTTTGCCTCTAGCATATAGCTTTCATCTATGCTACAATCCACTTGTGGTAGCTCGTATTTTTCTATATCAAACAGACTTTTGACACCACTATCTAGTATCTCGTCTGTGTGTCCTAATATCTCGTCCATAGTGTATGTAAGTATGGGGGCTAGTAGTTGCATAGTAGCTTTGGTGATCATGAGCATAACTGTCTGTGAGTTTGTCCTGCTTTTACTTCTCTTTTTGTCGCAATACAGTTTGTCTTTGCACACATCGAGATATATATTTGATAGATCTGCTACTAAATAATTGTTAAGCTTGTTGATACCTTTGCTAAACTCATATGTAGCGAAGTCTTTATCTATATCGTCATACACCTTTTTGGTTTTGGCTAGTATCCACTTGTCTATCTGCCCTAGCTCATCTACTGGCGACAGTGTCTCAAGGTCGCTGATATTTGATAGCAAAAACCGCAGAGTATTTCGTATTTTCCTATATTGTTCTGCCATCTGTTTAAGTATCTCATCGCTGATTTTCAGGTCATTTTGGAAGTCGCTCATCGCTACCCAAAGTCGCAAAATCTCTGTGCCGTATTGTTTGATAACTTTGTCAGGAGCTACTACATTGCCTTTGGATTTGCTCATCTTTTCGCCTTTTGCATCTACCGTAAATCCGTGAGTTAATATACTTTTGTATGGTATTTGCTCGTTTGAGCTAAGTGAGACTAGCAAGGAGCTTTGAAACCAGCCTCTGTGTTGGTCGCTTCCCTCGAGATACATATCAGCAGGATAGTTTCCAGCATCATACTGCTTACTTCGTAGCACCGCCTTTTGGGTGCTACCACTATCAAACCACACATCTAGTATATCTGTAGTTTTGGTCAGGTTCTTTGGGTCTAGACCGCTATGTGCATATAGTAGCTCCTCTACACTCATATCCCACCATGCATCTGCTCCGTGTGTCTCAAATATCCCAGCTATATGGTCTAGCACTTTTTCGTCCATGACTGGCTCTTTGGTAGTCTTGTCTACAAAAAATGCTATAGGTACACCCCAGTCTCTTTGACGACTGATACACCAGTCTGGGCGATTTTGGATCATACTTAGCAACCTATTTTTGCCACTTTTTGGATAAAAATTGACCTTGTCTATAGCATCTAAGGCATTGTCTCGCAGTGTCTTGCCCTCTTTGCCATATGGTTTGTCTAGTGCTATAAACCACTGTTTCGTAGCACGATATATCACTGGCTTGTGTGTCCGCCAACAAAACGGATATGAGTGAGTAATATCAACTCTTTTTAGCAAGCTGTCGCCCAATAGTTCTAGTATGCCATCGTTTGCTTTAAATATATTGACACCCACAAACTCCTCTGGCAGTAGCTTTTCTTTGATGATAGTCTCATCAAAACATCCGTTGTCTGCTACAGGCATGAGCATAGCTAAGTCATTTTGTAGTCCTAGCACATAGTCATCTTCGCCGTGTCCTGGAGCTGTATGCACACACCCAGTACCAGAGCTAGTCTCTACATGTGAGCCTAGCACTATCTTTGATAGTCGGTCATTTAGCGGATTGATAGCATAGCAGTTTTCTAGCTCTTTTGGGTCTATATCTCCTGCTATGTCGCCACTGACTATACCGTCTGCTTTTAGACTGCTGTATAACTCATATGCCACTATATAGCCGTCCATAGTTCGCACATATTTTGCTTCGCTGTTGAGTGCTATACCGCTGTTTGCTGGCAAAGTCCACGGAGTGGTCGTCCATATGATGATACTATCGTCTGTCTCTTTTAACCTAAATGCCACATAGATAGATGGCGAGACTTTCTCTTTGTATTCTACTTCCGCTTCTGCTAGAGCTGTTTTCGCCGCCCACGACCAATAGACTGGTTTGCTTCGCTGTATCAACAGCCCATTTTTGGCTATGGCAACTAACTCTTTGTATATATTTGCTTCAAAGTGGTTTTCCATAGTGAGATACGGCTTGTCCCAGTCGCATATGATTCCTAGAGCTTTGAACTGCTCTTTTTGTATCTCGATATATTTTGATGCATGGTCACGGCATAGCTGTCGCACTGTGCTTTTTGGCAACTCTTTTTTCTTTTGTCCGCCTATCTTTTCTTCTACTTTTTGTTCTATAGGAAGTCCGTGACAATCCCACCCAGGAGTAAATCGCACAGCCTTGCCGTCAAAGTAGTGGTATTTTGTGACTATGTCTTTGAGTATTTTGTTGAGTGCATGTCCTATATGTATATCGCCGTTTGCATACGGAGGTCCATCGTGAAATGTCCATATATCGCAGTCTGCTCTGTTTTGTTTCATCTTTTCATAAACTTGGGTCTCAAACCATTGTTTGTATTTGAGCGGTTCGTTGTGTGGCAAGTTTCCTCGCATAGGGAAGCTCGTCTTTGGTAAAAGTATCGTGTCTTTGTAGTCCATATTTGTCCTTTTTGGCTATTGTATCATAATATTATAAAATTTAATAAATATCATGAAACTTTGTCTATTTTATCTAAATCCATAAGTTTATCTCTAAATTGTCCTATGGTTATCTGCCTTTGAGATATTGTAAATGTTGATAATACACGGAGCTTAAAAATTCGTCAAGCAGTGCTTGTGGTGGATTTATAAGCTCTATCATATCTATCAACGCATTTTTTAGCAGATACAAATCTTTGTTTATAGTATTCCACAAAAGTTTTTCATCTGTTCCTCTATAGTCATGTGATATTTTATCTCTAATACCTGCTATATTTTTCCAGTTAATATCTGAGTTTATGCTCTCTTTGAGCGATGTTTCGATTTTTTTTGATTCTTCTCCTATAGCTACAAACATAGTGATGACGGCATTTAGGTCTTTTTGTTGATTTGCAAATATAAAATCGACAGCACTATCATGGTCTTGTGTATATATCCATGTTTTTTCGATACACTCAAGCATGGTAAATATATAAACTAAATTTTTCTCATCATACATATATAAAATCCTTTTTTGCATAATACTTGATGATAGGATTCATAGAGTTTAGATTTACAAAATCCAACTTGTCTATATTTAGCTCCTTTTTCAAATTTTCCAAAAAATCCGCCCACTCTAGCAATCCCATAGAAAATCTATCATCGGTAGTATAAAATATATCTACATCACTATTGGCAGTCGCTTCGTCTCTAGCATAGCTACCATACAGCCCCAGTGTAGATATGCCGTGCTGTCGCTTGAAAGTATCCTTTTTTGATCTTAAAAATTTTATAATATTGTTTTTATTCATATCTGTTAGTTAGATTTATTTTTAATCAGTTTACACACTTTGGTCTCAAACCATTGTTTGTATTTGAGCGGTTCGTTGTGTGGCAAGTTTCCTCGCATAGGGAAGCTCGTCTTTGGTAAAAGTATCGTGTCTTTGTAGTCCATATTTGTCCTTTTTGGCTATTGTATCATAATATTATAAAATTTAATAAATATCTTGAAATCTATGTCTATTTTATAAATATCTTGGAAAATTTGAAAAGATTAAGTTTTTTTGGATAAGATAGACCAAGGAGATGGAAAATGTTTGATATCAATATAGGTCGCATCTAAAAACCTCTGCAGCTCATAGAAGCTGGAAATAAAACAAGATATTTTGACAAACAATTTTTTAAAGCTATCTAGATAACTTTAAAAAATTTTTGGTGA
>JAOZTH010000039.1 GCA_029939245.1 Arcobacteraceae bacterium | reverse complement strand
ACTACAGCTTTGCAAGCAGGTATCCGATACCAGTTTTAACAAACGCTACACTCGTAGTAGTTTGTATCATGTCCTGCTTTTGTGGGACATGAGATAGACACCAAATCCATATAAATCTGAGATAGTCCAAAGATTTGATATATTTTAATCTTATTTTGATACAATACAAAAAGGACACATAAAACATGACAAATATAAATAAACTTCTCGTAGCTGTGTCGGTCATAGCTACAAATATGGTAGCTATAGAGTCGCTGTCTGTAGATGATGTCAGATTTGACGATGGCAGACAGCAGGAGTCTTTGACTATAGAAAGTGTGGATTTTACTCAAAACAAAGGCAGACAAACCTCTACATACCTAGAAAAGGTCATCTCAGGAGAGATAGGAGCGATATACTCTACAAACTCAAACACCAAAAAAACATCAGTCGCCATGGTGCTACGATATGAAGATCTGTTTTATGAATTTATACGGCTCAAACTAGAATACAGATACACTTTCTTAAACTTTGAAAAGAAGCTAGTGCGAAGAGACAATGCTCCAGCAAACTTGCCATCTAGCAAAACAGTGAAAGAAACTCACTCATCTAGCGACTTGAGAGAAGCATATGTAGGCTTGGATCTAGGTAAATATGCTGATATAACTATAGGTAGGCAGGTCATAGTGTGGGGGCAGTTTGAGCTTCTCTCACCTATGGATATGCTGTTGCCTACTGACTATTCGGCTAGGACAATAGGTCTGCTAAAGGCACAAAACAGACTGCCACAAGATAGTGTGGTGCTAAACTTATATCCTACATCAAAGATAAAGTTATCTACGTATTATTTTCCACAAATACAAAGAGACCCACTCGTGCAAGACTTTTTTGATCAAGGTTTCGTATACAATAGTGATGATGATAGACTAGAGATAGACCAGCCAGACAAAGATGACGAACCACAAAAAGCCATAAAAGCCACATACTATGGTGACAGCTTCACATTTGGGGTGCTGTATTATGATGGTTGGGAAGATGGCTACACGGAGTTGGAGTATTTGGAGCTGGAAGATAGAGAGCGACCTGACCAAGATTTGTATTTGGCAGAGCGATATATGGTGAGAAAAGTCAAGGCGACTGGCTTTGAGTTGGCGATACCCAAAAACAGATGGACATGGAAGATAGAAGCAACACAACAAAAAGACACTATAGACTTCGACCCTATGGACTGGAACAATTATGACACTGCTACAGGTGAGAGACGAGATTTTCTAAGCTGGATAGTCAACGAAAACGGAGGCAGACACTTTGTGCCTGTGTGGAGCAACTGGATGGCAATAGGTTTTGACTACAACAGCGAAAAGTGGCAAACCAATTTTATAGTTGTAAATGTAGGCGAAGATATAATAGGCAAAGAAAACAAAAGAAGGATGAAACAAAACTTTGACTTGACGATCGGTGATGATGGTTATAGTTATAACGATGCATATGCTGAACCAGTTAAATATCAACTACCAGCCATACATACAGCAAGATATTTTGACAAAGACAAAGACACAGCTCTAGGTGTGGGCTTGGGTGTGGTGGGTGATGGATATAAATTTTTCACATATTTCAAAAGCACCATAGGCGATAGCTTTTCATATGGAGTCTCTTTGGAGGCATTAAATGTGGAGACAGATAGAAAGCTAGCAGATGATGAATATGATGTATCTGTGTTTCAACAACTCACTAGAGTATTTGGAGTGTATAAGTTTTAGCAAGCAAATGGCACCTCTATAGTTAGATTAAGCTTCAGACGATACAATACCAAAAAAACACAAAAGGAGACAATATGACTATGACAGGCTCACAGATGGTCACCAAGGCATTGGCTTTGGAGGGTGTGGAAGTGGTGTTTGGCTTCCCTGGCGGTGCTATCATGAATGTATACGATGAGATATACAAGCAGGATGATTTTCAACATATACTGACCAAACACGAACAAGGTGCCGTCCATGCGGCAGATGCATATGCACGAAGTAGTGGCAAAGTAGGTGTGGCTATAGTCACATCTGGCCCTGGATTTACAAATGCCGTGACAGGTTTGGCTACAGCATACACAGATAGCATACCTATGGTAGTCATCAGCGGTCAAGTGCCGACTATAGTCATAGGCACAGATGCTTTTCAAGAGATAGATGCAGTGGGTATCAGTAGGTCATGCACCAAACACAACTTTTTGGTCAATGATATCAACGACCTAAACAGGGTGCTGAAAATATCTTTTCATATAGCCAGGACTGGCAGACCCGGACCGGTGCTGATAGATCTACCCAAAGATGTATCAGCTATGAGTGCGCCGTTTAACTACAAACAAGAGTTCCCACTGCCTACATATAAGCCAACAACCAAAGGCAACACAAGACAGATCAAAAGTGCCATGAGCCATATAGCTAAGTCCAAACGACCTGTAGTATATATAGGTGGTGGAGTGGTGCTAAGCGACTGCTACAAAGATGTGCGGCAGTTTGTGCGACAGACAAATATGCCTGTGGTCGAGACTATCATGGCTAGAGGTGTGATGCCACACGATGACAAACTTCTGTTTGGTATGCTAGGTATGCACGGCGAATATGCGGCAAATATGGCTATGAGCGAGACCGATATGATAGTGTGTCTAGGTGCCAGGTTTGACGACAGAGTTACAGGACGACTAGATGTGTTTGCCAAAAATGCCACAGTGGTGCATATAGATATAGACCCAGCAACTATAGGCAAGATAGTCAAGCCAAACTATCCTATCGTAGGCGATCTCAAGATAGTCATGAGACAGATACTAGATATAGTCGGCGACTATGAGTTTGGCGACTATACCAGCTGGATAGATAAACTTCACGACTATAGAACCAAAGAGCCGTTGCGATATATCGATAGCGATGATCTCATCAAGCCACAGTGGGTCATAGAACAGACAGGCAAAAAGCTAGGAGACCGCGCTTTGATATCTACAGATGTAGGTCAGCACCAGATGTGGACGGCACAGTTTTATCCGTTTTCCTATCCGCGACAGTTTATGACTAGTGGCGGACTAGGAACTATGGGTGTGGGACTACCATATGCTATGGGGGTTAAGCGTGCTAATATGGATAAAATATCTATAAATTTCTCTGGCGATGGAAGTATCATGATGAATATCCAAGAGCTACTGACATGCTCACAATACGACCTGCCTATCATAAATATAATTTTAAACAACAGCCGACTAGGTATGGTGCGACAGTGGCAGACATTTTTCTATGATAGACGATATGCCGAGACGGTCATAGAGTATCAAGCGGATTTTGTGCTACTAGCACAAAGCATGGGCGGTGTAGGATATAGAGTTACTACCAAACAGCAGTTTGATGAAGCACTTAGCGATGCTATAAAGTCAGGCAAACCAGCTATCATAGATGTAGTGGTATGCAAAGATGAAAATGTCCTACCTATGGTGCCAAACGGACACTCGCTAGATGAGATGATACTTTTAAAAGGAGATAAACATGAGTAGTTTTACAGATTTTTATGATAGCGTTGACAAAAGAGAAGTGCTATCTATAGTAGTGATAAACAGAGACTCCGTGTTGAGTCGTATAGTAGATCTGTTTTCAGCTCGTGGATACAACATAGACAGCTTGACGGTGGCACCTATCTTGGAGAGTGAGTATTCTAGAGTGACTATAGTTACCAACGGCAAGAGTAGGACGATAGACCAGATAGTCAAACAGCTCAACAAACTCGTGCCAGTCAAGACAGTAACAGAACACAAAAACGCTATAGAAAAAGACACGGTGCTTATCAAGATACCGCTAGATAAAAACCTAAGCGATATAGATGTGTTATCGAGAGCTTATCATGGTAGTATATTGCATGCAACCGATGATGCCGTGGTAGTCAGTGCGACAGATGAACCACATAGGATCATGAGCTTTATCAAAATTATGCAAAAATACAATCCACTAGAGATAGTGCGAAGCGGCGTGGTAGCTATGGAGAGATGATAGCTACTAGATTTGCTCCAAGTCCTACAGGATACCTACATATAGGAGGTTTGAGAACTGCTTTGTATAGCTACTTGTGGGCTAGGAAAAACGGCGGAGAGTTTCGCCTAAGGATAGAAGACACAGACCAAAAACGACACAACGAGACTGCCTTGAGTGCTATATTTGATGCCTTTAGTTGGGTAGGTTTGCAGCATGATAGCGAAGCTCTGTTTCAAAGTAGCAGAGCCGATATATACCAAAAATATATTGACCAGCTACTAGAAGATGGCAAAGCATATAGATGCTACAAAACCAAAGAGCAGTTAGCCCACGATAGAGAACAAGCACGACAACACAAACAAACTTTTCGTTATGATGACACATGGAGACCACAGCCAGGCAAAGTCCTGCCACCCGTTCCAGATGATATCAAACCAGTAGTTCGTATAAAAGCACCAAAGACAGGGCAAATAGTCGTGCATGATGTAGTCAAAGGAGATGTAAGTTTCCAAGCTGGCGAAGTAGATGACTTTATCATAGCTAGAGACAGTGGCGAGGCTACATACAATTTTGTCGTAGCTATAGACGATGCTACTATGGGTATCAGCGATGTGATACGAGGAGACGACCACCTGAGCAACACACCCAAACAGATCGTCATATATGAAGCACTGGGCTTTGATATACCTAAGTTCGCCCATATACCTATGATACACAACAAAAACGGCAAAAAGTTATCAAAAAGAGACGGTGCCGTAGATGTGATGGACTACAAAAGAGAGGGCATATTGCCAGAAGCACTGCTAAACTTTTTGGTTCGGTTGGGCTGGTCTCATGGCGACCAAGAGATATTTACGATAGATGAGATGATAGAGCTGTTTGACCCAAAAAATATAAACAGCTCTAGCTCATCGTTCAACGAAGAGAAGTTACTTTGGCTAAACTCACACTATATCAAGCACAGCGACACAGATAGACTAGCAGACGAGCTGAAAAGTTTAGGCACAGATATAGAAAGCTTCAAAAACAAAACAGCCCTCATAGACCTATGCAAACAAAGAGCAAACACCACGATACAACTACAACAATCAGTCAAAGATATATTAAATAATCCAAAAGAGTATGAACCAAAAGGGGTCAAAAAATTTATCAAAGATAGCACAGTAGATATGTTAAAGAGTTTTGTGCAACTGCTAAAGGATCACAAAGAAAATATAAACACAGCACAAGATATAGAAGCTATCACGAAGCCATTTATTGTAGAAAACGACCTAAAATTTCCACAAATCTTTCAGCCTATTCGCCTAGCATTGACTGGCAAGACGACAGCTCCGGCAGTATATGATATGATATATATATTGGGTGTAGATGAAACTATAGACAGGATACAAAAAGCGATAGCCCACAATTTTGAAGCTTAAAACAGTTTTCGTAGGTAAGATTAAGTTAATTGTGATAAAATATCAAAATTGACAACACAAGGAGCTAAAATATGAGTTTGACTTTAAATGACTACTTAGTGATAAGCACTATTATATTTATCATAGGTATGATAGGAGTGATAAGGCGAAAAAACCTCATCATGCTATTTTTTGCCACAGAGATCATGCTAAATGCAGTAAATATAGGGCTAGTCGCTATATCCAAATTTCACGGCGACTTGACAGGACAGATGTTTGCGTTTTTTATCATAGCTATAGCAGCTAGTGAAGTGGCAGTAGGTCTGGGACTACTGATACTATGGCACAAACGACACAACACTATTAACTTAGATAGCCTACAAAGTATGAAAGGATAATCATGGAAAAATACCTATACATAGCACTTTTTGCTCCGCTTGTAGGCTCACTGTTTGCTGGTGCTTTTGCCAATAGCAAAAAAACTTTACTTACAGGTGTAGTCACATCTGTCCTGTTGGGTGTATCTATGATAGCATCGTTGATACTTATGTTTTATATATTTAACACTAGCGACATAGTCCATGTGAAGCTGATGGACTGGATAGTTATAGGCAATCTAAATGTCCCGTTTGGATTTGTAGTTGATCATGTCAGTGTCGTCATGATGGTGGTAGTGACTATCGTATCAACTATGGTGCATATACACTCTATAGGATATATGGATCACGACAAAAGTTTCAACCGATTTTTCTCATATCTTAGTGCTTTTGTGTTTTCTATGATGATATTGGTCATGTCAGACAACTTCGCCGGACTATTTATAGGCTGGGAGGGTGTGGGACTTTGCTCTTGGCTTCTCATAGGATTTTGGTATCACAAGCGGGACATAGCAAAAACTAGCGATATATACAACTCGCCATACTCAACTTTATCACCACACTCTTCTATATCGCCATCATATGCGGCAAACGAAGCATTTATCATGAACCGTGTAGCAGATCTAGGTATGCTAGTAGGTATATTTCTCATATATTGGAACATAGGCAGTTTGCAATACGACATAGTGTTTGACAAAATAGCACAGCTGGAAAGTTTAACCGTGGTGCTGATAGCATCTGCACTTTTCATAGGAGCTATGGGTAAGTCAGCACAGTTTCCGTTTAACACATGGCTAGCAAATGCTATGGAAGGACCTACTCCTGTATCGGCACTCATACATGCGGCGACTATGGTCACGGCTGGTGTATATCTAGTCGTCAGAGCAAATGAGATATTTACTGTAGTGCCTGAAGTGGGATATGTCATAGCTAGTTTGGGTGCTTTTGTAGCATTTGGTGCGGCAACTATGGCACTTGTGGCTACCAATATGAAGAAAATCATAGCATACTCTACATTGTCACAGCTGGGATATATGTTTGTAGCAGCTGGTTTGGGAGCGTATTGGGTGGCACTGTTTCATCTAGCAACACATGCCTTTTTCAAGTCGGTGCTGTTTTTGGGTGCGGGCAATGTCATGCATGCTACCAACGACGAGATAAATATCAAAAAACTAGGCGGACTATACAAACATATGAAATGGACGGCTACTATCATGATCATAGCTTCAGTAGCTCTAGCTGGTATATATCCGTTTGCAGGGTTTTTCTCAAAAGACTTGATATTAGAAGTGGCATTTGGCACACATAGCTATGTGCTATGGACTGTGCTATGGATCACCGCTGGGCTTACTGCCTTTTATAGCTTTAGGCTGATCATGTATCTGTTTTTTGGTGAAGAAAACTACGACAAAGAACAGGTTCATCCTCACGAGACATATCCGTTTGTGATAGCATCTATGGTGCCTCTAGCTATACTAGCTATGGTATCTGGATTTTTCAAAGATAGTTATGTAGCTATGGTTACCAACACTTTGCCGGCACTAGATATACATGCATCACCTATGACTATAAACATTCTCATAGCAGTTACATCGTTTGTAGCATTGAGCGGTATAGGGGTAGCTGTGTTTGTGTTTGTCAAACGAGGCAAATATTTTAGCGATAAGTTCCAAGATAGATTTTGTTATAAAGCTTTAGCCAACCAATACTATATGCCACATATCATAGACCGATTTATCCTGCAACCATACCTTAGAGCTTCTAGGTTTTGTTTTCGTGTAGTAGATATGAAAGTCATAGATGCTATAGTAGATACGATAGCTACGACTATATACAAAGGTGGCGAAAACTCCAGAGTCATGCACTCATCCAACCTATCCACATCGTTGAAGTGGATGGTGTTTGGTCTAGTGATATTTATGTCGTTTGTAGTCGTGTATTTAAATTTTTTGGTAAAGGGGTAAAAGATGGAACATATACTTACAATACTTATATTTTTTCCAGCAGTGGCGGCTATCATGGGGTTTGCGGTAGACAAAAACTCTATACGAGCCTATGGTATCATGGTAGTAGTGGTGGAGTTTTTGCTATCGGTCTATATGTGGAGTATGTTTGACATCACAGATGCTGGCATGCAGTTTACTATGTTTGTGCCTATCATAACACAGCTAGGCATAAGCTACAACATAGGTATAGATGGTATATCGTTGTTTCTAGTCATCATGACTACATTTATGACGATGATATCTCTCATAGGATTGAGCGAAAAACGAGATCTCAAAAACCTTGTGTTGACTGTGCTATTTTTGGAGATGACCATGATAGGTGTATTTCTATCGCTAGATGCAATACTCTTTTATGTGTTTTGGGAGCTCTCACTCGTGCCTATGTTATATATCATAGGTGCATGGGGTGGCAAACTTCGTATATATGCTTCTATCAAGTTTTTTTTATATACCTTTACTGGCTCATTGCTTATGCTAGTAGGTATGCTGTTTATGGCATATATCTACTACCAATACACAGGGACATGGAGTTTCAATATACTTGACTGGAATATGCATGTGCCATACGATATGCAGCTTTGGCTGTTTTTGGCCTTTTTTGCTGGATTTGCTATCAAAGTGCCTATGGTGCCGTTTCATACCTGGCTACCATATGCACACGGACAAGCCCCGACTATAGGCTCTGCTATACTAGCTGCCGTGCTTCTCAAGATGGGCACATATGGTTTCGTGCGATTTTCGTTGCCGTTGTTTCCAGATGCATCGGTGGCATTTATGATACCTATGGCTATACTAGCTATAGTGGCTATAGTTTATACTGCTATGGTAGCATATGCTCAAGAAGATATCAAACAAGTCATAGCATACTCCTCTGTATCGCATATGGGGGTTATCATACTGGGTATATTTGCTATGAACACAGAGGGTATCGGTGGGGCGTTGTTTCTCATGATATCTCACGGAGTAGTATCTGGAGCATTGTTTATGCTAGTAGGTATGCTATATGAAAGACGAGGCACAAAGATGATGAGCGAATTTGGCGGACTAGCAAAGTCTATGCCTGTATTTGCTGTGATATTTGCTGTCATGCTTATGGCATCTGTAGGACTACCACTGACTATCGGTTTCGTAGGCGAATTTCTATCGTTGCTTGGATTTTTTGTAGTCAGTCCTACTATCACAGTCATAGCTGGACTTACTATCATACTGGGAGCTATATATATGTTGGTTTTATACAAAAAGACATTTTTTGGAGCATTGACAAATCCGCTAAATCAAAAGCTACAAGATATCAAAGGTAGAGAGCTGTTTGCTCTCGTGCCACTAGTGTTTGTGGTGATATATCTAGGTATATATCCCAAACCTATACTGCAGCCAGTAAACAACTCGGTCAATCAATTGGTTCAAGAGATGTATATAAAAGCTGTAGAGCCTACGACCAAGGCAAAGATAGCATCTTACAACACAATCGGGGAGAAAAGACCATGACACCTATATCTATATCACTCGCAGAGTTAAACATACCGACCATCATGCCTATGATAGTAGCCATATTTGGAGCATTGACTATATTGGTCATAGACCTGTTTACCGACAAACTTCATAAGTCATTTTATATCATGATGACTATACTTTTTTTGCTAATAGACTTAGGAGTGGTGCTGACATATACAGGCAATCCTCGTGGGTTTTTTGACCTTATGTTAGTAGATGGTATATCGCTGTTGTCGCAGATTATCATATTGGTTGGTTCTGGACTGTTTATCATCCTTGCTATGTCGCAGTCTAGATTTCACGAATACAGATATGCCGAATATTTTGCTCTGTTTTTGTTTATGATAGCTGGTTTTCAGTTTATGGTCAGTAGCGATAGCTTGATACTTATATTTGTAGGTCTAGAGACAGCATCTATGGCGGTGTATGTTATCATCGCTATGCATAACCGATCTCAAGCTATAGAGGCGGCGATAAAATACTTCACCATAGGTGCACTAGCTACGGCATTTTTTGCTTTTGGTTCTATGGTGCTATATGCGGTAACTGGCACAGTGGAGCTAGGCAAGATGGCAGAGATATTTGTATCTACCAACTTTGACTCATATCCATACATACTACTAGGAGTGGTGTTTATCACGGCAGCTTTGGGCTTTAAACTATCGCTTGTGCCTTTTCATATATGGGCTCCTGATGTATACGAAGGCTCTAGTGCTGCTCTGGCTGGATTTTTGTCTATCGTGCCAAAGATAGCTGGATTTGTAGTTGTTTTGCGATTTTTTGAAGTGTTTATTTTAGTAGAAAATGAATTTGTCTATTATTTGCTATATGGCTTGGTGGTAGTGACTATGACCGTGCCAAATATGATAGCTCTAGTGCAGACAGATATCAAAAGAATGCTCGCATACTCATCTATATCACATGCAGGATTTGCTCTAGCAGCTGTGCTTGTAGGCACGACACAGGCGACCACTGGATTGTTTCTGTATTGGTTTTTGTTCCTTTTTACAAACATAGGAGCATTTGCTATATTGTGGGTGCATAGACGAAAAAGAGACAAAAAGTTCGGCGATGGCAATCCGTTTGAGAAGTTTGCAGGACTTGTCAAGACCTCTCCTGTAGCGGCTAGTATCATGGGACTGTTTATGCTATCACTTGCTGGTGTGCCTCCGTTTAGTCTGTTTTGGGGCAAGATGTATCTCATAGGTGCTACTATAAGTGGCGGTGAGTTGGTGTTGGCTATCATCATGGCGATGAACTCTGCTATCGCTGTCTATTATTATCTCAAACTTATCGTCTATATGTTTCTCAAAGAGAAGATAGAAGATACACAGATAGTCCTCATGGGCAATGCAAACACTACTTTAAAAGCTGTCATAGGTATATCTGCTATAGTCACGACTATATCTGTGCTGTTTGTCGATCCACTTCTTGAGCTTATCAACTACTATGTTACTACGAGCGGCTTTTGATACAGTTTGTATCTACGAGAGGTGATATAGCCGACACTCAAAATGTAGTTTGCTTTAGCGAGGCAATACTCAACCCCATGGCAAACTATGGGGGGCTATATGTCCCTACAAGTTTGCCTATGTTGTCGGCGGATTTTGCATCAAAGTTCCAAGACAAAAGCTACAAAGAGTTAGCGAAATATATCTTAAATAGTTTTGATATAGATATAGACGACACAGATATTGATACAGCTTTGAACCTATATGACAACTTTGACGACCCTGCAAATCCAGTGCCAGTAGTAAAGATAGGTGAGAAACTTTTTGCCTGTGAGTTGTATAGAGGACCTACTAGAGCTTTTAAAGATATGGCTATACAGCCGTTTGGTTCAATATTAGCAGCACTTGTCCAAAAAACAGACCAAAAACAGCTCATATTAGTAGCGACATCCGGCGACACTGGACCAGCTGCACTTGATAGCTTCAAAGAGAAAGTAAACATAAAGGTAGTCTGCCTATATCCACACAAAGGCACTAGCGATGTCCAGCGACTACAGATGACTACACAGGCAGGTGCCAATCTCAAAGTCATAGGGATCAACGGCACATTTGACGATGCTCAAACCGCTCTCAAGCGACTACTAGAGTGTGAGGATTTCAAACAAAAGCTAGACAAGACAGACACCAACTTGACAGCAGCAAACAGTGTAAACTTTGGTAGGATAATATTTCAGATAATCTATCATATACACAGCTATATCCAGCTTGTCAAAGCTACGCAGATAACCCAAGGCGACAAAATAGACCTATGCATACCATCTGGCAACTTTGGCAATGCTCTAGGAGCATATTATGCCAAAAAGATGGGACTACCCATAGACCATATACTTATAGCATCAAACCAAAACAACATATTGACTCAATTTATAAACGATGGTATATACGATATAAGAGATAGACAAATAGTCAAAACAACCTCTCCAGCTATGGATATACTCAAGTCATCAAATATAGAGAGAGTGATATATGATATGTTTGGTAGCAGTAGGACAAAAGAGCTTATGGAAAATCTAAACACCCACAAGATATTTGAACTTACAGATGAAGAAAAACAAAAAATACAAAAAGTTTTCAAAGCAACATATTGTGATGATAATTTTGCCAAAAAAACTATGAAAACCTACTACGAGGACGGCTACTTGATGGACCCACACACGGCTACATGTATCAAGGCAGTCCAACAGTTCCAAACAGACAAAACTATAGTTATATCTAGCACAGCACAGTGGTCGAAGTTTGCTCCTACGGTGCTAAATGCTATCCAAAATGACGATATACAATACACTGACAAAGAGTCGATAGACATAATATCTACTATCACAAACGAAACAACTACAGAAAATATAAGCAACCTATGGAGAAAAGAGATCTTGCACAAAGATATCATAGACCCAGAGGATATAGACAAACATATCATCAAGTTTGTGTGATACAATATGACAAAATATATCGTTGTGGTGCTTTTATCTGTATCATTTGTGGCATGTAGCTCTCAAAACAGCTTTGTAAACTATCTGTTTAACTCCACAAAAGATTATCAAAGCCTCATACAAAATACCCAAAAAGCAGACATAAAAGACAAAAGCGACAATATAAAGGCATTTATGATATCTACATATCTAAATCAAACTGCCGAAAAATGGGATGATGGCGTGCTACACTTTGCTATAGGATTTTATATAGTAGATAACAACGACACAAAAACATACAGGCTAGATATCAACGGACACAAAGACCTAAACCAAACAATCCTAGACAAAAACAGCACTGTATATGACACTTTGCCTATCAAAAACAACTGGGCAGACTACTATATGATAGAGGTGGCAAAAGCTGACTTAAATATCACGATAACAGATGATATAAATATAACTTGGACAAAACTAGACGAAAATTTGACAACTTCTATAAAATATGGGCAGTTTTAAAACTATTTAGATAAAATGCCAAAATAAATAAATAAACAAGGAAAATAGATGAGAGATATACGAAACATAGCAGTCATAGCACATGTAGACCACGGCAAGACAACTTTGGTAGATGAGCTACTCAAGCAGTCAGGCACTTTTGGTGAGCGAGAAGAACTAGAAGAACGGATGATGGATAGCAACGATATAGAAAAAGAGCGAGGCATCACTATACTAGCTAAAAATACAGCGATAGATTATAAGGACACACGTATAAATATCATAGATACTCCGGGACATGCCGACTTTGGTGGTGAAGTGGAGAGAGTTTTGAAGATGGTTGACTCTGTGTTGTTGCTAGTAGATGCCCAAGAGGGAGTCATGCCACAGACCAAGTTTGTAGTCAAAAAAGCTTTGCAACTGGGACACAGACCTATAGTCGTAGTAAACAAGATAGACAAAGATGCTGCCGCACCGGATAAAGTAGTAGATGAAGTGTTTGACCTGTTTGACCAGATGGGAGCAGATGAAAACCAGCTTGAGTTCCCAGTCATATATGCGGCTGCGAAAAACGGCTATGCCAAAATCAACCTAGACGACGAAAACAAAGATATGATACCGCTACTTGATATGATACTAGAAGAGGTGCCAGCTCCTAGTGGTAGCGATGACAACGGACTACAGCTACAAGTATTTACTCTAGGTTATGACAATTTCATAGGCAAGATAGGTATAGCTAGGATATTTAACGGCACCATAAAGCTAAACGAAACAGTCCTGCTAGTCAAAGCAGATGGCGAACAACTCAAAGGCAGAGTGTCCAAGCTTATAGGATTTAAAGGTCTTGAAAAGTTGGATATAAAAGAAGCAGGACACGGCGATATAGTAGCAGTAGCAGGGTTTGAGACTATAGATGTGGGCGATAGTTTATGTGATATGAACAATCCTATGCCACTAGACCCTATGCATATAGAGGAGCCTACTTTGAGTGTAACCTTTGCGGTCAACAACTCACCACTTAGTGGCACAGAGGGCAAATATGTCACTAGCAACAAACTCCAAGAGAGGCTAGAAGCTGAGATGACTACAAATATAGCTATGAACTGCGAACCAAAGGGCGACTCTGCATTTGAAGTAAGTGGCAGAGGCGAACTACAGATCACTATATTGGCAGAAAATATGAGACGAGAGGGATTTGAGTTTAGTATATCTAGGCCAGAAGTTATCACCAAAGAGGTAGATGGTGTCCGTATGGAGCCGTTTGAACATCTTGTATGTGATATACCAGACGAGTTTAGCGGACAAGTCATAGAGACTTTAGGCAAACGAAAAGCAGTGATGTCAAATATGATACCCATGGGCAACGGTCAAACCAGAGTTGAGTTTGAGATACCAGCTAGGGGGCTTATAGGCTATAGAAACGAATTTTTGACCGATACCAAAGGCGAGGGAGTGATGAACCACTCATTTTTGGAGTTTAGAGCATATAGCGGTGTGGTTGTAAGTCGCAAAAACGGAGCTTTAGTCTCTATGGAACAAGGCGAAGCGGTGGCTTATTCTATATTTAACCTACAAGACAGAGGTGCTATGTTTATAGGACCACAAGAGAAAGTATATAGCGGTATGATAGTAGGCGAACACTCCAGAGAAAACGACCTAGATGTAAACCCTGTCAAAGCCAAACAGCAGTCAAATGTGAGAAGTAGTGGAGCGGACGAAGCTATCAAGCTGATACCAGCGAAGATCATGAACCTTGAGTTGGCACTGGAGTGGATAGAGGACGATGAGCTAGTGGAGATAACACCCAAAACTATAAGAATACGAAAAAAAGAGCTAAATGCAAGCATGAGAAAACGAGAAGCCAAAAAAGTCAAAAATGCTTAGTTACTCGGAACCCCGAAGCTTGCTTGGGGCAAAACTAGCCGTGGCGATTTTTGCTTTGCAAAAAAGTTTCCTGTAAAACTAGCCGTGGCGATTTTTGCTTTGCAAAAAAGTTTCCTGTAAAACTAGCCGTGGCGATTTTTGCTTTGCAAAAAAGTTTCTGTGAAAGCTTGCTTGGGGCCAAACATAGAGCAAACCACAACTTTGGACTATCTATACTTTGCTACTGTTTTCATGTTTGGCAACCTATTCGGAACCCCAAAACTAGCCGTGGCGATTTTTGCTTTGCAAAAAAGTTTCCTGTAAA
>JAOZTH010000038.1 GCA_029939245.1 Arcobacteraceae bacterium | reverse complement strand
TTTTTGGTTCACTTTTTGGTTCACTTTTTGGTTCACTTTTTGGTTCACTTTTTGGGCTACTTTTCTTTTTGTTTTTCAATATTCGCTTCTTTATAGTTCTCAAGATAACTTCCAGCATAAACTCTATAAACACGGCACAGTCTTTGTTTGCAGTCGCATTTTCCAAAGCTTCATAGTAGCTTTGCTGATATTCTTTGACTATACTTTCAGTAGGTATAGCAGAAAAAACTCTTCGCCAATCGGACAAAATCACACTTTGCCAAAGTCGTCCTATTCGTCCGTTGCCATCTCTAAACGGATGTATAAATTCAAACTCATAGTGAAATACACAGCTTTTTATCAATGGGTGTTCGTCGCTGTTTTCAAGCCACTCAAATAGGTTCTCCATAAGTTGCCGAACTTCGCTAAAATATGGTGCTATATGGTTGCCGACTTTGACATTGACTGCCCTGAAACTCCCCGCTGTATCCAACATATCTGTCATCAATATCTTGTGTGCTTTGAGTAGCTCATCTATATCATCTGGATCGTAGTTTTCTAGCTCCTGATATGCCGCTATAGCACCTCTCGCTTCTAGTATCTCAAGCTTTGATGCAAACACTCTTTTGCCGTCCAATATTGCTGTGATTTTCTCTTCGCCTATGAAATTGCCCTCTATCTCTAGAGTTCCTGCTATCGTTTTGATACGATTTATACGGCGAAGTTGTGGGGTGATTATCTCTTTTTCATTTAACTCTATGCGAGTTAGCTCTTCGCTTATAGATGATATCGTATTGACCATCTTTGATGTTATAGTATACGATGGTTTGATATATCTTGTCATATATTAACTTTTGGCGACTTCTTGTGGTAACTACGAGCTATACAATGCCAACTTTGGTGACATTGTGCTGAAGTCCTAGCTCTTTGTTGTCTATACCTAGAGCAATGCCCACCATCTGAGGCAGATGAAGCACAGGTATATGGATATCTCGTCCCATCGCTTTGGTTATGTTGTGTTGTTGCACATCCATCCGCAAGTGACAAAGAGGACAAGGTGTCACCATGATATCGGCATTGTTGTCTATAGCATCACTCATGGCTATACCACTTAGGCGATTTGCTGTCTGTGGATTTTGAAGTTCTACATGAAAGCCACAGCATCTGTTTTTGCTCTCATACTCAACCGCATTGCCACCGAGCGAAAGCACTAGATTGTCTAGCGATGTTGGCTTATATGGGTTTTCGCCATTTTGTTTGTGTAGTTTGCTTGGTCGTAAGTTGTGACAACCATAAAACGAAGCTATATTGATATTGGTCAGTGGTCGTGTTACTTTTGACTTGATATTTTTGTAGCCGTAGTCGTCTTGCAGGACATACAAAAAGTGTTTGACCTTTGATGTGCCTTTGTATTTCAGTCCCACTTGGGCTAGTTTTTCGTTGACTTTTGCCCTTAACTCTTCATCGTTGTCTAGCCTATCTTTTGTCATAGCTGTATTTAGCTGGCAAGTGTTGCAGATAGTTACCATATCTAGTCCCAAATTTTCTGCATAGCATATATTTCTAGCATTTAAAACCAGGGACAACATATCGTCAAAATCTTGTAGATGGCTAGCACCACAACAGCTAGCTTCATCTAGTAGCACTAGCTCTATATCTAGCTTTTTGGCTATACTCATAGTGGATTTAAGTAGTTCTGGGGTTGATTCTCTCGCGGTGCAACCTGTGTATAAAGCATATTTAAGTTTTTTCATAATATCTCCTAAAACTTTGCAGTTGAACTTATATCAACTAATTTTTTTATTTCGTCTAAGTTTTTTGACTTTGGCATATTCCACGGCATGACTATCTTGCCTTTTTTAAACATAGCTATAGCTTCTGGTATATGTTTCGCCACCATAGGGATACCTTCGCTATATTTGACTAGTTCGCCCTCGTCTAGTAGTCCGTGCTTTTGGATAGACCACTTGAAGCCTACTGCATGCCGCACTGCTATATTGTTTTTGGCTTTGCTGTATTCAAATATTTGGTTGTGTAGCTTGGTGATCTTGCCTATAGGGTCTATCTCTTTAGGACATGCTTCGGCACATTCGTTGCACTTGACACAATCCCATATACCACTGCCCATATCGTTGACTGTGTCTAGTCTTTGGTCTTTGGCTTCGTCTCTTATGTCGGCATTGAACCGCCATGCTTTTACTAGCGATGCAGGTCCTAGATAGTCTTCGTTTACTTCCACAGCAGGACAGCTATAGAAACAGACACCACACTGGATACAGTAGTCTGCTTCGTCTATTTTTTCGTTTTGTTCTACTGATACTAGATTTTCTTTGTCTGGAAATTCATCTACATCTGCTACGAGATATGGCTGGACTTTGTCATATTTGTCCCAGAAGTTTTTCTTGTCTACTATCATATCTTTGTATGCTCTTTTTATATCTTGTGGCTCTATAGTTAGCTCATCTCCAAAGATTTTGACCAAGTCTGCTACTCTATCTTTGCATGCTAGTGTGCCTTTGCCATTTACCTTGACAGCACACGAACCACAGATACCGTGCCTACAACTTCGCCTATATGAGAAGCTACCATCATGCTCCCATTTGATACGATTCATCACATCCAACACCAGCTCATCATCGCCCACTTCCATCTTTATCGTATCATAATACGGTAGATAGTCTGTTTTTTTGTCAAATCTAAATATCTTAAATGTTATTTTTCTCATATTTACTCCTAGTATGTTCTAGCGGCTAACTCGTGTTTGCCTAGCACCACATCCATATATTTTATAGCCACATCACCGTTTTTGTCCATATATCCCATAGTATGTTTGAGATAGTTTTCATCGTCTCTTTGTGGATACTCATCTCGAAAGTGAGCTCCACGGCTCTCTTTTCGCTCTATAGCACCTGCTACTATAAATGTGCTATAATCAATCATATGTCCAAACTCTACAGCCTCTTGTAGGTCTGTGTTGTATGTCGTTGAGTTGTCATCTATGGCTACGTGCTTAAATTTTTCTTTTATCTCTTTTATTATATTCAACTGTTTTTGGAGCGATTTTTCTGTCCTAAATACACCTGCGTTGTCTGTCATGGATTGTTGGAGTTTATCTCTCAAGATAGGCACTTTGTATTTGCCACTGCTTGTCCGTATCTTTTCAAACTCATCTATAGCAGTGTCGGCATCGGCCTCACACAGTTCGCCCATCTCTATAGTTTTGATATCTTTTATCATCTGTAGTCCTATATGCTTTCCAAAAAACAAAGCCTCCAGCACAGAGTTCGCTCCTAGCCTATTTGCTCCGTGGATACTCACACATGCACACTCACCAGCAGCATAAAATCCCTCTATGAAGTCATCGTTGTTTTTTCTCACATGTCCGTCTATATCTACAGGCACACCACCCATAGAGTAGTGAGCAGTAGCTGCTATACTTATGGGTTCTTCTATCATATCTTGTCCCAAAAATGTGATAGCAAGGTCTCTTAACTCTGGAAGTTTTTTCTTGATGACATCTGCACCTAAGTGTGTGAGGTCTATCTTGACATGGTCTTTGTGTTCACCACAGCCCCTACCGTCCAATATCTCTTGGGTTATGGCACGACTTACTACATCACGAGAGGCTAGCTCTAGTTTATTTGGAGCATATTTTTTCATAAATTTTTCGCCGTCACGGTTCAACAATATACCACCTTCGCCTCTGGCTGCCTCACTTATAAGCACTCCAGAACCTGCTATACCAGTAGGGTGAAACTGCACAAACTCCATATCTTCCAATGGCAATCCATGTCTAGCTACCATAGACAAGGCATCTCCTGTATTTGCATGGGCATTTGAATTTATCTTAAAAGCCCTGCCATATCCACCTGTAGCAAACATCACAGTCTTTGCTCCAAATATATATGGCTTGGTATCTACTAAGTCGAAAGCTACTACGCCTTTGATCTTGTCATCTTCTAGGATAATATCAGCTACATAATACTCATCAAAAAACTGCACTCCGCCTCTGTGGGCTTGTTCGTAAACTGTCTGCAACAGTGTGAGACCTGTCCTGTCTTTGGCATAGCATGCTCTAGGACTACTCTGTCCGCCAAATGGTCTTTGATCTATCTCGCCTTTTTCGTTTCGGCTAAACACAGCTCCCATTCTTTCCGCCCATCTTATAGTCTGTGGAGCATTTTCGCACATCAACTTTATAGCATCTTGGTCGCCTAAATAGTCGCTACCTTTGACTGTGTCAAACTCATGCAACTCTGTGCTATCATCACTACTTAAAGCAGCATTGATACCGCCTTGGGCGGCACCGCTATGACTTCGTAGTGGGTGAAGTTTGGTTAGCACACACACATCAAGCCCAGCATCACTAGCTTCTTTTGCGGCCGCACAGCCAGCTAGACCAGCTCCTACTATCACTACATCATATTTGTATATAGGCACATTCATATATTACTCCTTGTTCTCATTTTATCCAAAAATACTTAACTTTCTACAAAAAACTTAACTTGTATATTTTTTTCTTGTTTTTTAAATATTATTGGGTATTGGATATTGAACATTTTTTTGCCCAAATTGTCTATCATATTGTATAGCTCTGGAATTGTTTGCACATATGTTTTGACAAAATATTTTTTGTTTTTTTGTTTTACTTTTATCTGTGTGCCAAATGGAAATATATTTGCAAGTATTTTTTTAGTATTTTTGCTATACTTGTTGTCTGTGTAGTAGCTTTTTGCTTTCTTCTGTTTACATATGACAGTAGCAGTGAAATTTTGTTGTTTTTTGCCTGTTTTGCTAGTATATACTTGGTTGTAATATATTTTGAGCTTGTCTTTGAGTGTAAGCGAATAGGACTCTTTGTACACAAGTGTGGTATGAAGTTTTGCACCGTTTTGATATAGATAAAATTTATCAAGATATATATCGTTTGGTATCATATCAAAATGCAGCTTGAGACGATTTTTTATGTTTTCGTTGTATTGTTTTTGATCTATTTTTGTATCAAAAATAACTTTGTATATATCATCAAACGAATCTATACTAGCGAAATAATCTTTTATGCTGTCTATTTTGATATTTTGAAAGCTACCTAGCGAAATATTTTTGAGTTTATTTGTATCTATTTCAGAAAAAATTGATAGATTGATTTTTTTGTGATAATTGTGTTGATAGGCATAATACAATCCATATATCAACAATCCAGAAAATATTATTGTTTTGAGTTTGCTGAAGTCATTTTTTGCTACACTATTTATATTTATGATATCCTTGTTCAATATGTTATATATAGTTTGATGGATATCCACTGAAGATAGTTTGCTATCGATCTTTAGTTTATTTTCTATCATAAGTGTATTTATGGTATTGTCTATGCTTCCATTGTTGTATATTTTTATATACTCTATGAAAAAACTATTTGATTGATTGTAAAAGTTTTCTATACTATCTTCTAGTTTTTGTGCTATTTTTTCATCTACTGGTATCTCCACTATGCCTGTGGATTCCAAAGACAAATTGTCATAAAATATGATTTTGTTGTATTTATCTACAGCTATACAATATAGCCATTCGTTATATATCAAAGAAAAAAGCCCACTTTTGTTTGAGTGGCTTTTTGCTATATATAGCAGTATATGATACGGCGAATATAGCACTGGTTTTTTGAGTTTTGAGTATAATTTTCTTATCTGGGAGTGTTTGTCTTTTGCTATAGATAGACTGTTTGAGTCATCTATCCATATCTTGTTGTAGCCTGACTCTTCTGCTTTGTTTACTATGGCACATTCAAAGTTATCTAGCACTACATTGTGCTTGGAAACAGGACAATCATCTATCGTCTGACACGAAAAGTTGTCCTTTTTTATATTTAAAGTGTCGTTTTTCTCAAATCTTGTAGCCTTAAATCCTTTTCCATCTTTTATTATTATGGTTATACTATTCATTTAAATTTTCCATCATATGTTTTTTTATCTTTTGTTTTGCTGTTTCTAGCGGTAGTCCATCTATATCAAACGGTTCGCTCATCTTGTACACAATAGTTCCAAATGGTTTCGGCACCAAGAAACTATCCCATGAGTTAAACTGCCAGTATTTACTAGGAGCTATGCTACAGCAGATTATCTTTGCTTGGGTCTTTTGTGCTATGGCGACTATACCATCACCTATAGTATGCACAGGACCTTTTGGTCCATCTGGTGTTATCGCTACATCTATACCCGCTTTTATAGACTTGATAGCTTTTATCAATGCTTTTGCACCACCTCTGGTAGATGAACCTTGTATGTCGCCTACTCCTAGGTGCTTGACTATCTTTCGTATAGCCTCGCCATCTCTATGCTCGCTGACTATCACTTTGACTGTGCCTTTTGGCTTGTAAGCTCTGTAGTTTAGAGCTTGAAAAAGTAGCTGTCCGTGCCACATAGCTAACACAAAGGCATCTTTTGGGGCTATGGTTTTGTAGTTGTATACTTTTTTATTTGTCATATTTATAAGCCTGACTATCATAGCTATGATATATGGCAGTATATAAACTTGGACAAATCTTTTGATACTTTTTTTCACTTTATGTTTGCCTCCAAATATGTTCTGTGAAAGTTTGTGATATAGACTTTTGATATATTGCCTAGTATATTTTTGTCCGATATGACCTGTATTTGATAGCCGTTGTCACTAAATCCTACATATCTATCTTTGTTTTTTTGTTGTTCAAACAACACTTCAAACTCTTTGCCGATATTTTGAGACATCTTTTCATCTAGCTGTGCTTTGTGTAACTCTATCACCTGCTGCAATCTACTAGAAGCTATATCGTCCGGCACTATGTTTAGCATATCTTTGGCTACTGTGTTTGGTCTGGGTGAGTATTTGAAGTTAAATATCTGGTCAAATCTGACTGCGTTTATGACATCTATAGTGTCAGCGAAATCCTCCGCCGTCTCTGTGGGAAATCCTACTATGATATCTGTGCTAATACGAGAGTGTGGCACTGCTTTTTTGATAGAGGCACATCTGTCTACAAACCACTCCTTGCTGTAGCCTCTCCTCATATCTTTTAGCACTTTTGTAGAGCCACTTTGTAGCGGTATGTGTATATTTTTGCATATTTTGTCGTTTGTGGCGAACTCTTTTATAAACTCATCGTCCATATGTAGTGGATGTGGCGAGGCAAATCGTATTCGCTTGAGTTTTGGTATCTTTGATATATCTCTTAGCAACTCCACGAAACTGCTTTTGATAAGTTTGTTTGAAAATGTTTTGCCGTAGTTGTTGACATTTTGACCCAACAACAACACTTCTACGGCTCCGCTAGCTACTGCTCTTGATATCTCATCCAATATCAACTCTTTTGGGATACTTATCTCTGTGCCACGAGTGTTTGGCACGATACAATATGTGCAACTTTTGTCGCAACCTATAGATATGTTTATCTTTTTTTTGTAGCTATTTGCTCCGATATCATCAAACATATATGTAGTCTCATCGTAGCTTATATCTGTATCTACAAATCCTTTTTGATAGATAGCCTTGGTGATCTTAGACACATTTCTAGCACCCAACACAAAATCCACATACGGAGCTGCTTTTATGATATCTACCCCTAGATGACTAGCAGTGCAACCGCATACACCTATTTTTGCTGTGTTCTTTTTTTGTTTGTTTATGACTCCTAGCTGTGAAAATAGTTTTGATACTGGTTTTTCTCGCACAGAGCAAGTGTTGATTATGATTAGGTCAGCTTTTTTTATATCTGTAGTGGTCTTGTAGTTTTCTTTTGTTGTCAGTTCTGCTATGATATTTTCGCTGTCTTTTTCATTCATAGCACAACCCAAAGTCTCTATATATAACCTTTTTGACATAAAGTTTGCTACAGAAAATGTATCTCATACATAAAACTGTCTTCGTCCAAACCGTATTTTATCTCTCGTAAATGAACTGTGTAATCTTCTTTTTCAAACAGTTCCACCAAGTCCAACATTTGCTTGTGTGTGTTGTCTTTGTCAAAATAAAAAAGCTTATCAGTCTTTTGATTTAGCTGTTGTTTTAATTCGTTTGTGGTGATTTTCTTTGGTTTGCTATCTGCCGTTTGTCTTGCCAACAAGATGTTCATATATTGCCTTTTTATTTATTTTAGCCAAATAACCTTAACAAAGGTCCAAAAACTGTCAATTTTTCTCAAAATATGCATCTATACCATTTGCTATACCGTTTGCTAGCCTGTTTTGATATGTTTTGTTTGTAAGTCTTTTTGACTCTTGTGGATTTGAAACAAAGCCAAGTTCTACAAGTATAGCTGGCATCTGAGCGCCTACAAGTATCCAAAATGGACCTTTTCGCACTCCGTGGTCTTTGACATTTTTATATTTTTTTTTCAGCAGATATAGCATATTGTTTTGCACATCTAAAGCTAACTTGTTTGATTCGTTTATCTTTGCTCTGTTTCTAGCCATGAGAAATATATCTATGGAGCTTTTGCCCATGCTTCTTATATCTACTTTATTTTCTATCGCTGCCACTGCTTTTGCTCTTGCACTTCTTGCAGGAGAGAGATAATATATCTCTATACCAGAGGCTGATCGTTTTTTGGTTTTGACTGAGTTTGCATGTATAGACAAAAATATATCTGCTCTCATCTTGTTTGCCATCTTTGTCCTGTTTTTTAGCTGTATAAATCTGTCTTTTGTTCTTGTGTTATAAACTTTATACCCTCTGTCTTTAAGTATTTTTGTGACTTTTTTTGTGACAGCTAGCACGATATTTTTTTCTTTGGCGCCTCTATAACCTACTGCTCCACTATCATGCCCTCCATGTCCTGCATCTAACATGACTATTTTTGTCTTTTTTAGCACTGCTTGTTTTTCATCTTTTTGTTGGATAGTTATGGTTATTTTTTTGTCGTAAATTTTATAAGTAGAGCTTATATTTTTTCTGTCTCTTAGCGATATCCGTATAGTGCTTCTATCTAGCGAATAGACTACTATTTTGTCTAGATATTTTTTGTCTATCTTTAAAAAAAGTTTGTCTATATCTTTTAGATTACCTTTTATACTGTAGTTTTCTACTTTATATTTGGATGTATTTGATATTGCTGTCTTGACACTATTGTTTGGCATATCGTTTACATAGTTTATACTGATGGTATTTTCAAAAACTTTAATATCTTTTATAGTATCGTTTTGTTTCTGTTTTGGTTTTGTTGTTGGTTTTGGTTTTGTTATGGGTTCTGTTGTTGTGGCATGCTCTTCTCCGCCCATCGCCGACAAGCTAGCTTTAAACTTCTGGGTTTGCATCTTTGCTTTGTCGCCGTATTTTATAAGTTCAGTGAGATTTTGTTTTTCTGCTTTTTTGTCTCCTTGGAGTATAGCTGTAAAATACTTTTGTTTGTATTTGACATATTGATTGTAGTTGTGGTCGTTTGATTTGCCATATGATATGCTACAAAACAGCACAAGCACCAAAAACACAGGAGCAAAAATATATCTCAAAATTATTCGCCATTTGTTAGTTTGTCTAGGATATCTTTGACAGAGTATAGCTTATCTACTCTATAACCGTTTGAACCTGTGAAAAACAGCCCAGTCTCTCCCACACCGTTGTATGCATCTGCTAGTCTATCAGCTATACAATACCCTACTGCCCTAGCTTCTATACCACTTTTGCATGGAGCTACACAGTTGGATACACATGAGACTTTTGGGGCTGTTTTTTCTATGACCGCTTTTTGTAAGTTGGTCTCCACCGCACGAGCTGGTAGTCCTACTGGCGACTTTTGTAGCTTGATAGTTTCTTTGGTAGAGTTGATGATGACATCTTTGAACAGATCACTAGCATCACACTCAAAAGTGCCTACAAATCTAGTCCCCATCTGCACTGCTTCACAGCCCATGTCTATGTATTTGTCTATATCGTTTTTGTCCCATATACCACCAGCAGCGATGATGGGCATACTACCCCAGTTTTTCGCCTCTTCTATGACAGACGGCACTATAGATTCTAGCTGATATTCGTCCATAAAACACTGTTCGTAGTTGAACCCTTGGTGTCCGCCACTTAGAGGTCCTTCTACTACGACCGCATCTGGTAGTCTGTCGTATTTTTTCCATTTTTTGCATATTAGTCTCAAAGCTCTTGCACTTGACACGATAGGCACTATAGCTACATCTGGAAAATCTCGCACAAACTCAGGCATATTTGTAGGTATGCCAGCCCCTGTGATGATGATATCTGCTCCAGCTTCACAAGCATCTCGCACTATTCTACCATAATCATGGCTAGCATATAGCACATTGCACCCTAGTGGTTTGTCGCCACATATTTTTCTGGTGTTTTTGATGATAGCAGTGAGAGCATCTTTGCTATAGAAGTTTCGTTCGCTATGTGGTTTGTCTTTGATATTTTTTTTTGAGTATTTTTTGTCTTGATAATACCCAGTGCCTACTGCCGACACTACACCCAAAGCTCCGTTTAAACTCACTGCCCCTGCTAGCTTATCCCACGAGATACCCAGTCCCATACCACCTTGGATGATGTTTTTTTCTATATTGTGTTTGCCTATTTTCATATTTTTGTCCTTATTTGTATTTTTGCAAAATGCTTTTTGCCTTTTTGCAAAATAAATTCGCCATCACACATACGAAGTTTGTCGTCTGTTATTTTCTGTGTTTTGTCATCTTTTATCATCTTGACCGCCCCTGCTTTTATATCTCGTCTCGCTTGTGAAGTCGAAGCTACCAGTCCAGTTTGCACAAGTATATCCAATATTCCTTTAGTTTCATCAAAAGTGAAACTTTTTATATCATCTGGGACCGATTTTTTGGCAAAAACTTTGTCAAACTGTGCTCTGGCTTTCTCGCCATCGCCTGCCTCGTGAAACCTATCTACTATCTCTATAGCCAGCGACACTTTGATATCTTTTGGGTGTATTTGCTGAGCTGCTAAACTCTCTCGAAGCTGACCTATCTCATCGCTAGTTTTAGATGACAAAAGTTCAAAATACCGCCACATAAGCTCGTCGCTTATAGACAATATCTTGCCAAACATATCAAACGGACTGTCATCTACTCCTATATAATTGCCGAGCGATTTTGACATCTTCGCTACCCCTTCCAAACCTACCAATATAGGCATCATCAACACCGCTTGTTGTTTGCCTATACCATAAGCCTTTTGGAGTTGTCGTCCCATAAGTAGGTTGAACTTTTGGTCTGTTCCGCCTAGCTCTATATCGCTTTTGAGATACACACTGTCATATCCTTGGAGCAGTGGATAGATAAACTCACTTGTTGCTATAGGTTTGGAGGCTTTGTATCGTTTGCTGAAGTCATCTCTCTCTAGCATCCTAGACACTGTGAGGTTCGATGCCAGAGCTATGATCTGGGCACTACTCATAGCTCCTAGCCAGTCGTTGTTGTGTCGTATATCTGTCTTTGTTTTGTCAAGTATTTTAAATGCCTGTGTAGTGTAGCTTTGGATATTTGTCTCTATTTGCTCAACAGTTAGCACCTTTCTCGTAGCAGATTTGCCAGTAGGATCGCCTATAGTAGCCGTGAAGTTGCCTACGACAAACTGCACTATACCACCAAACTTTTGAAACACTGCTAGCTTTTGAAGTAGCACAGTGTGTCCTAGATGTATATCTGGAGCAGTAGGATCAAACCCGGCTTTGACTAGATAATTTGTGCCGTGTGTATAGTAGTCTCGCACTAGCTTTTCTATATACTCTATATCTATGATCTCCGCTGTGGCTCTAGCTATCTGCTCCATAGCTGTGGCTATGTTTTGTTCTATTTTGTCATTCATTTGTATGCATCCTCACTTGATAAAAATTCAACTATTTTCATCTTTTGTTCTAGTAGTTGTCTCAGTTTTGTTTTGTTTGACATATCCACTTCAAACTCCATATCACAATACTGTGTCTGTGAGTTTTTGTCTTTGCCATAAGCTATATGCAATATATTTGCCCCCAGGTTAGATAGATATGTCAGCACAGAAGCTAGCTCGCCTTTGGTGTTTGGCATAGCTAGCTTGACACTATATCCAAAAAGCTTGTCTTTTGCCCACTCGACGAAAAACATATAACAGATCTTGCCTTTTTTTATAGCTTTGTCGCACATCTTGTGATGCACTGTGATATTTCTATCGCCATCACCTATAGCTATGATATCATCTCCTATCTTTGGGTGGCAACAGTGGTCAAAAGATAGTGATTTTAGCTTGAAGTTGGAATACAAGACGATATTGTCAAAGCTATGTGGCTTTAGGACTATCTTTTCTAGCTTAAACTTTGCTACTAGGCTCAAGTCTTTTATATACTCTTTTGCTATAGAGTTTTTGATACTTTTTAACAGTTGTAGATTTTTCGGCATATGCTGAAATTGTTGTTTGTTGATAGTCTCAAACGATATATTGTTGTATTTTCTAAATATAGTTTTGATAATATTTTCGCCGTTTGTTATATCTAGTTTTCTGTTTTTGTTTGAACACATTATCTTGATAGATTTTTTTGCTCTGGAGGTCTTGACCATATCTATCCAGCTACATCTGGCTATATTTTTTTGGGCTAGTGATATTGAAACTATATCGCCGTTTAAAAGCTGTGTGAGAAGTGGCTTGGATATCTCATTTATGGTGCATCCTTTTGCTTTGTTGCCTATATCACTATGCACAAAATAGGCGAAGTCGTAGGCAGTAGAGCCTCGTGGCATAGTATATATATCACCTCTCGGAGAATATGCTACTATCTCATCGGTGTATAGCTCCTCTCTAGCATCGTCATAAAACTGCTCGTCTGTTTTGTCGCTGATACTCAAGCCTTGTAACCAGTTCAGCGAAGGCTTGAGAAACGATGTCTCGCTGTGGTCTTTGTATTTCCAGTGAGCTGCCACTCCTAGCTCGGCTACTTTGTGCATATCAAATGTCCGTATCTGTATCTCGTATATTTTTGCATGATTAAACACTGTCGTATGTATAGTCTGGTAGCCGTTTTCTTTTGGCAAAGCTACATAGTCTTTGAACCTAGATATAAGTGGTTTGCTGTTTGTATGTAAAAGTCCCAACACTCTATAACAATCTATAGGCTTGTCTACTACTATCCGTATAGCCATGAGATCAAGCACTTCATCTATATGTGCTCCTTTTCTTTGCATCTTGAGATATATAGAGTAGTGGTGCTTGATACGACTAGTAATCTCTATACTATCTTTGTTATAGCCGTGTAGTTGCAAAAGCAACACGATCCTAGATACGAAGCTATTTATACTTACTCGTAGTTTGGTTTGGTTTGTGGTGATATAGTCGTCTATCTTTTGATACTCTTTGTTGTATAGAAAATAAAACGACAAATCTTCAAGTATATTTTTGATAGATGACATACCCAGTCTGTGAGCTATAGGAGCATATACTATCATAGTCTCTTGGGCTACTTTTGTCTGTTTGACAGATGGCATATACTCCAGTGTGAGCATATTGTGAGTTCTGTCACATAGCTTTATGACTAGTATGCGGACATCGTCTATAGATGCTACGAGAAGCTTACGAAATGCCAATGTGTTGCTCGACCGCAACTCATAGCTAGTGGGATTGTCTGACTTTAACTGGTCTATCTTTGTTAGTCCGCTTACTATACTTGCTACATCTTGTCCAAAATTTTCGGTGATGTACTTTATATCGTAGTCGGTATCCTCCACTACATCGTGTAGCAGTGCCGCTACTACCATGACATTGTCTCTAGTCAGCGATGCTACTAAAGATGCTACTAATATAGGATGCACCGCATAAGGCTCACCACTTTTTCTGTATTGGTCACGGTGAGCTGTGATACAAAACTGTATAGTCTTTTCTGTGATATTATCAAACGATATGTTCTCTTTGAGTAGAGCTGTAGCTGTGTCTATATCTCGTATTTGTTTGATTTTGTCAAAGATTTCGAACATTTACAATATATTTTGACGGTTATTCTTCTTCGAAACCATCTACTCGCAAAGCTCCGCATGCTATCTCCTTGAGTGCTGTATCTGTGTATTTTAAGCTAAGCCTGTCCTCTTCAAATATAGGCGGTGCCCCACAGCTCAATGCAGTCGCTCTTTGTCCTACTGCGATAGCTAGTATATATTTGTCGTTGTTTAGCCTTTTTAGAGCCTGTGATATTCGCTGTTCTATCCTCATGTTTTGCCTTTTTTATCTATTTTATCGTTTTAAGCTTAAACAAAAGCAAAACAGAATACAAATAGACGATATTAGGATAGTTGATTGAGGTTTTTTTGGCTAAATATTGAGATATTGACCGCAAATTCAATATATTGAACCCTCTGATTAAGAGGATTTAATCTTTTTTTATTTGATATTATAGCATTTTTAAATAAATTTTAGCTTTTATTTAAAAATATGAAAGATATTAGCTTAAATATCGTCAATATTGTTATATTTTGATGCATATTTGTCTCTTTTTAGAGACTTTATGGTGCTTTTTTTGTTCTTTTGCCTGTATTTTACCTTTTTATTGTATTTTTATTGTCTTTGGTCTGTTTTTAGCTTTGATTTCTAACCAGAGCTGGTGTCCGCCTTAGATTATAACTAGCTGCTATTAGATAGTAGTGTTGTTGATTTTTTTCAATACCTCTATATCTTGAAACTCTAAAGTTCATATGTTGTTTGATAAAAGCAAATGGCAACTCTACTAGACATCTTATTTTAGAGAATTTTGTGTTGTTCTTTGATTGCTTCTGTCTTAGTTTGCTTTGATTTCTAACTCGTCTTTCTACAATACCTGCAAATATATTTCTAGCTCTTAGTTCTATCTTTCTCTTTTTGGACATGTAGCCACTATCGGCGAATACCGCTTTGGTCTCATCTTTTGTTAGTTTTTCAAATTGTGGGCTATCGTGATTTTTAGCTGTTGTGGCTATTATCTCTTTGATGATACCATTTCTATCTGTTGCTATATGCA
>JAOZTH010000037.1 GCA_029939245.1 Arcobacteraceae bacterium | reverse complement strand
GCTAGTTTTACAGGAAACATTTTTTGTTATCACAAAAAAGCGATTCTCTTGTTTTATCGTCTACATACTAGTCTCCAGTATCCAGTCGGTTATGTTTGTGATACCATCTTTCGTCTCAAATACGCCAGCTTGCTTTGTAGTGGCAGGTCCTTAGGACATGTGTCATCGCACCCTAGCAAACTCATACAGCCAAATATACCCTCATCGTCTCCTATTAGCTCAAACATATCAGCATGAGTTCTGTCGTCTCGCGGATCTGCTAAAAATCTAGCCACCTTGTTTAGAGCGACAGCACCTTTGAACCTTGGTCTCATCTGTTTGGTGCCACATGCGGCTATACAACATCCACACTCTATACATCTATCTAGCTCAAAAACCTCATCGGCAACTTCTGGTTCCATAGGTAGCTCTATGTTGTCTATGATGGTTTGTTCGTTTGTATGTATCCAGCTGGCTACATCTTTGGACATATCGTTCATCCATTTTGCTGTGTTTATACTAAGATCACCTATTAGCTCAAATACAGGCAACGGCAGAAGTGTTATCTCGCCGTCTTTGTAGTCGCTAGTCAAAGTTTTGCATGCTAGTTTGGGAGTGCCGTTTATCACCATAGAGCAACTTCCACATATACCAGCACGACACACAAAATCAAACTGCAAAGTATGGTCAAGCCTATCTCGTATATAGTTCAGTGCCACAAATACAGTCATACCATCGGTCTCGTCCATCTCATATGTTTTTAGCTTTGGTCTATCATCTTTGTCTAGTGGGTTGTATTTAAATACATTAAATATAAGTTTTCTACTCATAGCCTACTCCTATTCTCTCGTTTTTGTTGGTGTATTTTCGTGGTAGCTTATATGGCATAAGCAACTTTTGTATCTCGTGGCGGTCTTTGTCTGCGTTCGCTTGTCGTATATCATCTACCTCTTTTTGTCTCGTGGCGGATCTGGGGTGTTCTATGACATTGCCCTTTTTGCCGTATCCACGGAAGCCCGGAGGTAGCTCCATACTGCCTATATCTAGCTCTTCGTAGCTCACTTCTGGTTCGTCCATATCGCTATCGCTCCAGCTTGTCAGAGTTCGTTTGAGCCAGTTTTTGTCGTCTCGCTTTAGATAATCTTCTCTAGTGTGAGCTCCCCTGCTTTCGGTTCGCTGTAAAGCTCCCTTGGTGATACACAAAGCAAGTTTGAGCATCTTTTGCACTCTCAAAGTATCTATAAGCCCCGGATTTGCAAACTTGTCGCCACTTCGTATATGCACTCCTAAGCTTTCTTGATACAGCTTTTTGATATCATCTAGGGCTGATTGAAGTTCATCGCCTGTACGAAATATACCTACTTTGTCCATCATTATCTTTCTCATCTTGTCTCGTATATCATATATATTTAGTTCGTTTGGTTTGTGAGTGATATCACATATCTTTGACAATATCGTGTCTTGTTCTATATCAAACTGGGTCATAAAATCTTTTGCTAGTTTGGTGTCTAGCTTGAGGTTGTGTTTTTTGCAATATTTTGATACATATTCGCCTACTATCATACCAGATACAACTGTTTCTGCTACAGAGTTGCCACCTAGACGGTTAAATCCGTGCATATCCCAACAAGCCGCTTCTCCACATGAAAACAGACCTGCTAGATGGGGTGATTGACCAGTTTCATCTACTTTGATACCACCCATACTGTAGTGTTGCATAGGTCGCACTGGTATCCACACTTTGTCGTCTGCTGGGTCAATTCCTAGAAAACTTTGGCAAATATCTTGCATATCTCGTAGGTTTTTTTCTATATGTTTTCGTCCTAGTATAGATATATCTAGCCATAGATGGTCACCATAAGGAGACTTCACTCCCTTGCCTTTTCGCATATGTTCTGTCATACGGCGACTTACTACATCTCGGCTGGCTAGCTCCTTTTTCTCTGGTTCGTAGTCTGGCATAAATCTATGCCCATCTACATCTCTCAATATCCCGCCATCGCCTCTACAACCCTCTGTCATAAGTATGCCAGAAGGCACTAGACAAGTAGGGTGAAACTGCACCGCTTCCATATTTGCAAGCTTCGCTATACCAGTTTCAAGTGCTATGGCGGCTCCTGTGCCTTCACAGATGACCGCATTGGTAGAAGCTTCAAATATCCTACCATATCCACCTGTAGCTATGGTGGTAGCTTTTGAAAGATAGGCAAATATCTCACCGTTCATGAGGTCTTTGACCACTGCTCCATAACAGACACCATCTTTGTGTATTAGCTTGACTGCTTCTTTTTTCTCTAGTATCTCCACACCTTGTTTGATAGCTTCGTTTGCCACTGCATATAGCATGGTATGCCCTGTGGCATCTGCTGTGTAGCATGTCCGCCACTTTTTCGTGCCACCAAAATCTCTCGCAGCTATAAGTCCATGTGAGGCATCGCTTTCGGTGATAATATCTCGTTTGCCGTCCATCATCACTGATTTGTCGCCTCGCTGTATCCTACTCCACGGCACTCCCCAAGCGGTCAGCTCTCGTATAGCTTTGGGTGCTACTTGAGTGAACATTCTAGCTACTTTTTGGTCACATCCCCAGTCGCTTCCTTTGACTGTGTCTTCAAAATGCACATCTTCGTTGTCTCCTTGACTCATAACTGAGTTGCCCAAACTTGCCTGCATACCGCCTTGGGCAGCCGCACTGTGAGATCGTTTGACTGGTATGAGAGATAGCACTGTCGTCTTGTGTCCTGCCTCTTTGGTAGATATGGCTAGTCGCAAACCTGCTAGCCCACCACCTATGATAAGATTGTCTGTATAAAATATTTTCATGTTGTCTCCTGTGTTGGCATATATGGACCGTCATGGTGCTGTAGTCCTATTTTGACATAAGCTAGTAGCGACAAGATACCAAGTATCAAGAAAAACAATGTTATAGCCCATTTTATCTTTTTTAACCTAGCTCTTGTTTGTTTGGCAGTTTTATTGTCAAACCAACCCCACTTGACTACTAGCTTGTATAAACCTATCGTGCCGTGAAGTTCCACCGCTATCAAAAGTCCTAGATATAGAGGCCACATCCACTGCTCGACTACTCTGTATGAGCTAGCATATGGACCTATATCGCCTGGATTGGTAAGCATGATATATAGATGAACCGAACCTAGAAAAAACAGAGCAAACCCAGTGATAGCTTGGACAAACCATAGTTTGGTCTCGTCGTGAGAATACATAAGCATATGTGCTTTGAAGTTTCTGTATTGTCTATATGAGTTGGGAAATTTTCTGATAGCTAGAAATGCGTGTGCTACAAATATAGAAAATATCACAGCTACCGCTACCGATACAAAAGCAGGATGTCCGCCATCTATGAGCCAGCTACCCTCTAGTAGCTTGGTGACTTTATACATAAACTCCTCGCTTATAAGTATAGATGACACTAGTGCCATATGCACCCACATAAAAAGAGCTAGCACAAGCCCGCTTAAACTTTGAAAAAAGTCAAGTCGTGCTGGCATCTTGCTTTTTTTTCCACTTACCTGTCTATCTATGAGACCTTCGATTATATAATCAATATTTTTATTTTTCATAGCAGAATTTTATCCATATAACCTAAACATAACTCAAAAAAAGCTAAATTTTATGAAATTTGTATTTTTGAGAGATTTTTCCTGTTTCGTTTTATAATTTTTTGTTATAATTTTAAATCTTAAAGATAGGAGAAATTATGAAAAAGTTATATGATGAAGTCTATAGAGAATCTATAGAAAATCCAGAGAAGTTTTGGGCAAAAGAAGCTAGCAAGGTGCACTGGGACAAAAAGTGGGACAAAGTGCTAGATGTAGTAGATGGTCACTACAGATGGTTTGTAGGCGGACAGATGAATACATGCTACAATGCTTTGGATGTCCATATAGACCAAGGGCGAGGTAGTGAAAATGTCCTCATATACGACTCACCTGTGACAAACACAAAAAAGATTTACACTTATAACGAGTTAAGAGACGAAGTGGCAAAAACAGCAGGTATGTTGGCTGCCAGTGGTGTCAAAAAAGGCGACAGAGTCGTCATATATATGCCTATGATACCTCAAGCGGTTACAGCTATGCTAGCATGCGCCCGTATAGGGGCTATACACTCTGTAGTATTTGGTGGATTTGCAGCTCACGAGCTAGCAGTCCGTATAGACGATACACGACCAGATGTGATACTTAGTGCTAGTTGTGGTATTGAAGTAGCAAAAGTGATACAATACAAGCCACTACTAGATGAAGCTATAAGCCTTGCCAAACACAAGCCTAGTGCTTGTTTTATATATCAAAGAGAACAATGCACAGCAGATATGACAGCTCCTAGAGACAAGGACTGGAAAGATGAGATGACCAAAGCACAGCCAGCGGATTGTGTGCCTGTAGATGCTATTGACCCACTATACATACTATATACTTCTGGCACTACTGGCACACCCAAAGGAGTCATACGAAGCAATGGCGGACACAGTGTAGCTATGAAATGGTCTATGGACAATGTCTATGATGCAAAAGTAGGCGATGTTTTTTGGGCGGCTAGTGATGTAGGCTGGGTAGTGGGACACTCATATATAGTATATGGACCACTATTAGCAGGATGTGCTACTATGATATACGAGGGTAAACCAGTCCGCACACCAGACCCGGGGGCATTTTGGCGAGTATGTGAAGAATACAAAGTCAATCAATTGTTTGCAGCACCTACCGCTTTTCGTGCTATAAGACGAGAAGATCCAGACGGCAAATGGGCAAAGAAATATGACTTGTCAAACTTGAAAAAAGTATTTGTAGCAGGTGAGCGATGTGATACTCCTACTTTGTTATGGACGAAACAAATCACAGGCAAAGAGGTGCTAGACCACTGGTGGCAGACAGAGACAGGCTGGGCTATAGTAGCCAACCCTATAGGTATAGAACCTTTGGAGATAAAACCCGGCAGCCCTACAAAACCTATGCCCGGATTTGATCTAAAAGTGCTAGATGCAGATGGCAAAGAGTGTGAAGCAGGCAAGCTAGGCAATCTAGTGCTGAAACTTCCACTACCGCCTAGCTGTCTTATGGGAATATGGCAAAACGATGAAAGATACAAGAGGTCATATCTGGACTATTACAAAGGATATTATCTCACAGGAGACTCAGGATATATAGACAAAGACGGCTATGTATGGGTCATGGGTCGTATGGACGGTGTCATAAATGTAGCCGGACACAGGCTATCTACTGGAGAGATGGAAGAGGTCGTAGCCTCACATCCAGATATAGCAGAGTGTGCCGTCATAGGTATAGATGACCAACTCAAAGGCGAACAACCTATGGGGTTTGTCGTGCTAAAAGATGGAGTAGATACAGACCACGAGACATTTGTCAAAGAGGTCGTCCAGCTAGTGCGAAAAGAGATAGGACCAGTGGCATGTTTCAAGATAGCTACTGTAGTAGACAAACTACCAAAGACAAGAAGCGGAAAGATATTGCGAGGAACTATGAGGAGTATGGCAGACGGCAAAACATGGAGTGTGCCATCTACTATAGAAGACGAGACAGTGTTGCCAAGTATAGAACAATCTATCAAAGAGCTAGGCTACCCAATAAAAGACAAAGGATAAAATATGACAGCAGGACAAAGATTTAGAAAAGAGTTAAAACAAAGCAGCCCACTACAGATACTAGGTGTGATAAATGCATATAGTGCCATACAGGCAGAAAACGCAGGAGCAAAAGCGATATATCTATCAGGAGCTGGTGTAGCCAATGCTAGCTATGGGTTGCCTGATTTGGGTATGACCATGCTAGAAGATGTCTGTATAGATATAAGACGGATCACTGGCAGATGTGATGTGCCGTTGCTAGTAGATGCCGATACAGGCTGGGGTGGGGCATTTAATATAGCACGGACGGTGAGGGAGATGACCAAAGCCGGAGCAGCAGGGTGTCATATAGAAGACCAAGTCGCTATCAAGCGATGTGGTCACAGACCAAACAAAGAGCTAGTGTCCAAAGAGGAGATGTGCGATAGGATCACGGCTGCAGTAGATGCCAAGAGTGATCCGGATTTTGTGATCATGGCTAGGACAGATGCACATGCTAGTTTGGGACAAGCTCAAGCTTTAGACAGAGCAAAAGCCTATGTCAAAGCAGGGGCAGATATGATATTTGCCGAAGCGATACACACACTAGAGGAGTATCAAGAGTTCACCAGACAAATAGATGTGCCAGTGCTAGCAAATATCACAGAGTTTGGAGCTACTCCTATGTTTACTGTCAAGCAGTTAGCAGATGTAGGTATCTCTATGGTGCTGTATCCGTTATCTGGATTTAGAGCCATGAACAAAGCGGCTTTGCAAGTATTTGAAGCTATTTTGAACAAAGGCACACAAAACGATGTGCTAGATATCATGCAAACGAGAGCCGAACTATATGAGATGTTGGATTATCACTCTTATGAAGAGAAGCTAGATAAACTTTTCAGCAAAACAAAGGAGTGCAAAGATGGCAAGTGCTAAACCGATAAAAAAACCCAAAAAATCAGTAGCTCTGTCTGGAACAGAGGCAGGCAACACGGCTATATGCACGGTAGGTATCACAGGCAACGACCTACACTATAGAGGCTATGATATACTTGAGTTTGCCACAGTAGCCGAGTTTGAAGAGATAGCATATCTACTCATACACGAAAAGCTACCAAATCGCCAAGAACTCACTGACTACAAAGCAAAGCTAAAGTCTTATAGAGATATACCACAAGCGGTCAAAACAGTGCTAGAACAGCTACCAAAAGAGACAAATCCTATGGATGTCATGAGGACAGGGTGTTCGGCTTTGGGTTGTATCCAGCCAGAAGAGAGAGACCACAACAAACCAAACGCCCAAAAACTCACAGACAAGCTAGTAGCATCGTTTGGGTCTATGATGTTGTATTGGTATCATTATAGCCACCACGACAAAAAGATAAATCTAGTCACAGATGACGACACGATAGCAGGGCATTTTTTGCATCTTTTGCACCAAAAACCACCACGACAATCGTGGATAAAAGCTATGCATGTATCGTTGATATTGTATGCCGAACATGAGTTCAATGCCTCTACATTTGCCGCTCGTGTGATATCTAGCACATTGTCCGATATTTACTCTTGTATGACAGGAGGCATAGGGGCTTTGAGAGGACCAAAACATGGCGGAGCAAACGAAGAAGCATGCAAGATACAGCTACGATATGGCTCAACACAAGAGGCAGAAAAAGATATAAGACAAAGAATGGCAAACAACGAGATAATCATAGGATTTGGTCACCCGGTATATACCCAGAGCGATCCTAGAAATGTAGTCATCAAAAAAGTAGCCCACGACTTGTCTGTAGAAAATGACGATATGCTCATGTACGATGTAGCAGACAAGCTAGAGTCTGTGATGTGGGACGAGAAAAAAATGTTTCCAAATCTTGACTGGTTTTCGGCTGTATCGTATCATCAGATGCATATACCTACGAAACTATTTACTCCTATATTTGTCATAGCCAGAGCTACAGGCTGGGGTGCTCATGCGATAGAACAAAGAGAAGAGGGCAAGATCATACGACCATCGGCTTTGTATGTAGGCGATGAAGAGTTGGCTTTTGTGCCACTTGACCAAAGGAAATAACATGGACAAAACTTATCTAAAAAACCTCGACAACACAGGGCTGAAGTATTATGATATAAAACAAGCAGTAGAAGATATACAGGCAGGTTCATATGAGAAACTTAACTACACTTCGAGACTATTTGCCGAAAATCTCATACGAAAGACAGGAGGACAAGAGCGGACAGAGTCGTTGATACAGCTCATAGAAAAGAGGACAGACAAAGACTTTGCATGGTATCCTAGTCGTGTAGTCACTCACGATATATTGGGCTTGACTGCTTTGGTAGATCTAGCAGGTTTGAGAGAAGCCATAGCCAAACAAGGCGGAGACCCGACCAAAGTAAATCCAGTAGTGCCGACACAGCTCATCGTAGATCACTCACTAGCAGTAGAGAGCGGTGGAGACGACAAAGATGCTTTTGACAAAAACAGACGCATAGAAGACAGGAGAAATGCCGACAGATTTCACTTTATAAACTGGACGAAAGAAGCCTTTGACAATGTAGATGTGATACCACCGGGCAACGGTATCATGCATCAGATAAATCTTGAAAAGATGTCGCCTATCATACATATCGATGACGGTATAGCTTTTGTTGATACACTTGTAGGCACAGACTCACACACTCCACATGTCGATGCACTAGGGGTGCTAGGTATAGGAGTAGGTGGGCTGGAAGCAGAAAATGTCATGCTAGGCAATCCATCTTTTATGAGAGTTCCAGAGATTATAGGTGTCCTAATAACAGGCAAAAGAAAACCCGGTATCACCGCTACAGATATAGCACTTGCTATGACTTCATACTTGCGACAAAACGATGTTATATCGGCATTTTTGGAGTTCTATGGCGATGGTTTGTCAAACTTAACTTTGGGTGATAGAGCTACTATATCAAATATGACACCAGAATATGGAGCTAGTGCGGCCATGTTTGCTATAGACGAGCAGACTTTGGATTATCTCAAACTTACTGGCAGAGACAGCAAACAGATACAGATAGTGGAAGCATATGCAAAAGCAAACGGACTATGGCACAGCAGTCTAGCAAATGCCACATATGCTAGACGGCTAAAGTTTGATCTGTCAAGTGTCAAGATATCTCTAGCAGGTCCATCAAAGCCACATCATCTAGTGCCTTTGGACGAGCTAAAAACTCAAGGTATAGTCAAGGATTATGACCCTAGCGACAGTATGCCAGATGGTGCGGTGCTGATAGCAGCTATCACTTCATGCACAAATACATCAAATCCCAAAAATGTCATAGCAGCAGGGTTGCTAGCTAGAAATGCAAACAAACTAGGATTGGTCTCAAAATCATGGGTCAAAACTTCACTGGCTCCGGGCTCAAAAGTGGTAGAACTATATCTCAAAGAAGCAAATCTACTAAGTGAGCTAGAAAAATTAGGCTTCGGTATAGTAGGGTTTGCATGCACCACTTGCAACGGTATGAGCGGAGCTTTGCACAAAGATATCCAAGCACAAGCCGTGGACAACGATATATATACTACAGCCGTGCTATCAGGCAACAGAAACTTCGACGGACGAATCCATCCGTTTGTCAAAGAAGCTTTCCTGGCATCACCACCACTAGTCATAGCATATGCTATAGCTGGTAGCATACGATTTGATATAGAAAATGGTGTGCTAGGCAAAGATAAGCAAGGCAACGATATAACTTTAAAAGATATTTGGCCAAACGATGACGAGATAGACGAGATAGCTAGCCAGTGTGTGCGACCTCAAATGTTTGAAGATGTTTATAAACCTATGTTTGAAAAAAAGGCAAGCAAAGAGACAAAAATATCGCCGTTTTATAACTGGAATACAAAAAGCACATATATAAACAATCCTCCCTATTGGGATGATGAGTTTATGACCAAGCCAGACTTGATAAATATGCGACCGCTTGGGGTGTTTGGTGACAATATCACTACAGACCATCTGTCGCCATCAAATGCTATACTACTAGACTCTGCCGCTGGTGAGTATTGTCAAAAGATGGGGCTAGAGGTGGTGGATTTTAACTCCTATGCTACACACAGGGGCGACCACCACACAGCACAGAGAGCCACACTTGCCAATCCAAAACTATACAACGAGATGGTTAGAGACAAAAACGGCGACACGATACAAGGCTCACTGACTATGATAATGCCAGAGGTCAAACAAAGCAGAATGTGGGAAGCGATACAGACATATATGAGTAGGAAACAACCGCTCATCATAATAGCTGGCACAAACTACGGACAAGGAAGCTCACGAGACTGGGCAGCAAAAGGGGTGAGACTAGCAGGAGTGGAGGTAGTAGTAGCTAGAAGTATAGAGAGAATCCACCGCACAAACTTAGTAGGTATGGGAGTTTTGCCGTTGCAATTTAGCGACAACGACACCAAAGAAACCTACAGTATAGATGGCAGTGAAACTTATAAAGTGTTAGGTATTATCAAACCTAAAGCGGTGTTGAGTTTGGTCATGACTAGAAAAAACGGCGAAAATATAACTATACCAGTGATATGTAGGCTAGATACAGATGCCGAGGTCCAAGTATATAATGCAGGTGGTATTTTGCAGAAGTTTGCCAAAGATTTTGTAAAGGAGATATAACAATATGAATAACACAACACAAACAACCATAAAAGCCACATATATGCGAGGAGGCACTAGCAAGGGTTTGTTTTTTTGCTTAGATGATTTACCTACAAATATAACACAAAACCCAGAGTTAAAAGACAAAACATTTTTGCGAATCATAGGCAGTCCAGACCCATATAGCAAACAAATAGACGGTATGGGAGGTGCTACTTCTAGCACGAGCAAGGTGGTGCTAGTAGGCAAAAGCTCACAGCCAAACCACGATGTGGATTATTATTTTGGTCAAGTATCTATAGACCGCCCATTTGTTGACTGGAGCGGAAACTGTGGCAACCTATCGTCAGCGGTAGGACCTTTTGCTATAATCAGCGGTCTCATAGATGAAAAAAATCTAAAAAAGGACGGAGTAGTCCAGATAAAAATATGGCAAGCAAATATCAAAAAAACGATCATAGCATATGTCAAGATGAAAGATGGACAAGTCCAGCAGATGGGAGACTACCATATAGATGGTGTAGCATTTGGTGCTAGTGAGATACAGCTAGAGTTTGTGCGACCTGTAGATCCTAGTGATGCTTTGTTTCCAACTGGCAACACAGCGGACAAACTAGATGTGCCAGATGTAGGCACATACGATGTGACCATGATAACAGCAGGCATACCTACAGTGTTTTTGCATGCCGATAGTCTAGGATACAAAGGAGTTGAACTTCAAGACGATATCAACAACGACACAGAGGCTTTGAAAAAGTTTGAGACTATTCGTGCCTTTGCGGCGGTGAAGATGGGACTGATAAAAGATATAGAAGAGGCAAAAACACTACAACACATACCAAAGATAGCATTTGTATCAAAAAAACAAAACTACACAGCATCAAGCGGCAAGCAGATAACCACAGAGGATATAGACCTAAATGTGCGAGCATTGTCTATGGGACTTTTGCATCATGCTATGATGGGCACGGCATCTGTAGCTATAGGAGTGGCTGCATGTGTTCCGGGGACTATATTAAATGAGTTGCTAGATGATAAAGATATAGACAATATCACATTTGGACACCCATCTGGGACACTCAAAGTAGGAGCGGTAGTAGAGCAAACAGACGGCAAACATATAGTCCAAGTAGCTAGTATGAGCCGAAGTGCCAGAGTCATCATGAGTGGTCGTGTTCATGTGCCACACATAACATAGAGCAATATATGAAAAACGACAAGATGAAAGCATTTGTAGTGCGACAAACAGACAAAAAGCTATTTACTACAGCAGTAGAGTATATGGATATACCTACTATAGCAGATGATGAAGTGCTGATAAAGACTACCTATTCTTCGTTAAACTACAAAGATGCATTAAGTTCCATAGGCAACCCGGGAGTATCGAGAAATTTTCCACATATTACAGGCATAGATGTAGTAGGCACGATAGCTAAATCTACTAGCGAAAAGTTCAGTATAGGCGACAAAGTCATAGTCACTGGCTATGATATGGGTATGAATGTCAAAGGCGGACACAGTCAATATGTCAAAGTGCCTAGCTCATGGGTAGTCGCACTTCCACACAAGTTATCGCCAAAAGATAGTATGATATATGGCACTGCTGGAGTGACTGCTTCACTTTGTGTAGATGAGCTACTAAAAAACGGCATAAAAACTGGCAAAGTGTTAGTCTCTGGAGCTACAGGTGGAGTGGGAACTATCAGTATAGCTATATTGCATAAGCTGGGATTTGAAGTTGTAGCGATGACTAGCAAAAAAGAAAAGGTGAGATTTTTGAAAAGTATAGGTGCTAGCGAAGTGCTGTTGATAGGTGATATGGACTTAAAAAACAAAAAGCCACTGCTAGCAGAACAATACGATGGCATGATAGACACAGTCGGTGGCGATATACTAGCACATAGTTTGAAAACTATCCGCTACGATGGTGTGGTGTCTTGTTGTGGTATAGCTTCATCTTTTGAGTTATCTACTACTATGTTTGCTTTTATCTTGAGAGGAGTGAGACTCATAGGCATAGACTCTGTCCAGTGTGCCATAGACAAAAAAGAAAAAATATGGCAAAAGATAGCACAGCAGTTTCGTATAGAGGACAAAATCCTAGCAAAGCTCACCACAGATATAGAGCTAGAGGATATCAAAGCTATATATGACAAGATATTAAAAGGTCAGATCAGCGGTAGATATGTAGTGAAAATCTAAAAATCTGCTAGCAAACCACTACAGATAGCGAGATAGTCTATATGTGCTATATAGTCACCGGGCTTGACACCACCTATGGCACAAGTTTTGTGGTGGGATATTTTCGCCATATATGAGATACGCTCACCTAGCACGCTATCTACTTGCTTGGTAGTGGTATCTCTATATGCTCCTATACCGATATAGTCTATATCAAATCTGTTTGCCTGCAATATCTGCTGTTCTGTCTTGGTAGATATGCCAAATATCTTGTCTGGGTGGAGCTTTTTTATGATTTTAAATAGGTCTTGTTTTTTTGATATTTTGAGCTTTTTTTGTAGCTTGTCTATATCATCTTGTCCTAGATGCAAACCATCGCAATATGGCAACAACTCAAAAAAATCGTTGATGATAATCTTTGTCGTGGTATAGCTTTTGAGTTTTTTTATATTATCTGTTATCTTGTCTGTGTCGTTTGATTTGTCACGGTATTGTATATATACAGGGTTCTGCTTTTGAGCTATTTTGACAAACTCGCTGATACTTAGACCATATCGCACCAGCACATCATAGTCACATATGGCATATATCTTAGCGATAAAACATAGCCAACAGGTCGCTGATGGTCTTTTTCATATCTTTTCTCTCTACGACCATATCTATAGAGCCATGCTCTAGCAAAAATTCTGCCTTTTGAAATCCATCTGGCAAATCCTTGCCTATGGTTTGCTTGATAACTCTAGCTCCTGCGAAACCTATCAAGGCTCCCGGCTCTGCTAGTATAATATCGCCCAAAAATGCAAACGATGCCGAAACCCCGCCAAATGTAGGGTCAGTTAACACCGATATATATGGTAGCTTTGCTTTGTGAAGTTTTTTTAACACGGCACTTGTCTTTGCCATCTGCATAAGCGAGTGTGTGCTTTCTTGCATCCTAGCTCCACCACTGGCACTTATGATGATAAGTCCGTGCTTTTTGTCCATGGCACGATTTGCCGCTCGGACTATCTTCTCGCCCTCCACGGAACCTAGCGATCCGCCCATATATGAAAAGTCAAATATGACCATAGATACTGGCAACGAGTTGATAGTAGCCTCGCCACATACCACAGAGGATGTTTTGCCTGTCTTTTTGTATGCTTCTTCTAGCCGTTTTTTGTAGCTTTTTTTATCTACAAACTTCAGTGGGTCATCTGGATGAAGTTCGCTGTCAAACTCTACAAACGAACCATCATCGCATAGTAGTTCTATCCTCTTTTTGGTGTTTATCCGCATATGAAAGTTGCACTTGGGACATACATGCCCTAGCGACTCTACCTCTTTGAAAAACATGAGTGCCTGACACGACTTGCACTTGACCCAGTGGCTTGTGGTCTCTATACTTTTTGTGTCTGCTTTTTTTTCGCCTTTGAGCTTTTGAAATATCTGTTTTAAGTCCATATTTTTCCTTTTGGAGTTATCTTTTGTAGATTATACCATATTTATCTTAACTCAAAGCATAGTATCTCAAATATCTACAAAAATATCTTTGCTATCATCAAATACTATAGCATCACAATAGATAAAAAGCCCATCGCTGGGCATATCGTCCATTATTATCACAGCACTAGAGCTATGAGAAATACCTGTGATAAGTTGTCGCAAAGCTATCTCTGTGTCATATGTTGGTGGGCTGTAGATTAGCTCTGTGGTGTCGCTATAGTCTGTGTCTAGCTCAAAGTTTAGTCTGTCTATAGTTAGGATAACTGCCGTGCCGTTTTTGCAAAATCCTATGCCATCTTTGACGAACTCTACCTTTGTCTTGGCTTGGTTGTTTGGCACTTGCGAATATATCAAAAAATATGAAGCCACGACAGCTTGTGATATTTTTATATAGGCACTTTGTAGTCTGTAGTTTTGGAACTTTATCTTTGTTATGTTTGTGTGCTTTTGTCTATCTGTGGCAAAAAACTCCAGCTTCTGCTCTATGCTGTTTGGCAAAACTTGTCGCCCTATGTTTGAGATCAACTCACTAGCAAACCTGTTTTGTAGCTCTCTTTGGGCTACTAGAGCATATATACATCCACAATAATTTTGTCTATATAGCTTGTCTTTTTTAGCATAAGCTGACTGTCTAGCTGTGCCGTTTTTTAGTCTATAATCCTCTACGACAAACTCTATGTCAAACTTTTCGCACAGGTTTTGGGCTATATTGACTATCTTTTGTCGTGATTTTTGGGGGCTCATGAGCAGTGTAGTGGTGAATTTTTTGTGCTGAAATATTTTGGCGGTTTTTATGGTCTGTAGTAGTCGGCTATCAAAACATATATCGCACCTGCTGCCCTTTTCTGGCTCGTTTTCATAACCTTTGGTAGCTTTGAGCCAACTATCTAGGTCATACTCGCCGATGATAAGCTCAAATCCCAACATCTCACAGCTATATGACACATCTTGAAGTCTCAACATATACTCACTATATGGGTGGATATTTGGGTTGTAAAAGTAGCCGACTATCTTTTCATCTGGATAACTTTCTTTGAGGCACCGCAAAAAATAGTGACTATCTACACTACAACAAATATGAACCAATATGCTATTTGTCTGTGTATCTTTGTCTGGGTTTTTCATATTTTGCTCCGTTTTTCCTATGATACCAAGATGGGCTTAAA
>JAOZTH010000036.1 GCA_029939245.1 Arcobacteraceae bacterium | reverse complement strand
GCAGTTTCATCTTCAGCACTTTCAGGATAATACCCACTAGGGTCTGTATATTTCAGTGGATTGTTCATGACATAGGCATATCTGTTGAAGCTTTGTGAGTTAGTTGGGTCTTGTATATATGGGTCAGCACTGGTAAATCTTGATATAGTTGGGTCATAGGTTCGCCCATTCATATTGATTAAGCTATGCTTGTAGTGGTGTCTGTGTCCTGTATAACCTCGCAATGCCGTATATGGATACAGTTGATTTGGATTATAAGTATCTCTTATCGCTCCATATGGTGTATATCTTTGTCTTAACACTACCTTGCCTTTGGAGTTGGTCACTGTGTCTGTAGAGTTTAGGGCATCTGTATGTATGTATTGGGTGGTGTCTACCTGTTTTTTGTCATTTATCAAAGTTTTAGTATGGACGGCTACTATATTGTCACGGTGCAAGATATTGTGTCTGGTCTGTATCTGGTCTTTGGTTTTTATATATTCATACTCTTTTGAGATATAATATATGGTCTGGTCTTTGGTGCTTTTCTCTACTAGGCGGTTGAAGCTGTCGTATTTGAGTGTCGTAGTCTCGCCGTTTTGCTGGATAGTTTTGAGTTTGTTGAACTTGGTCCATGATAGCTGTTTAGTTCCATCGTTTATCATGTTGCCATTTGCATCATAACTATATATGTGCTTTTTTAAGTTGTTATCTGTTTTGGATAATATCTGATTTTTATCATCGTAGGTCATAGATGAGTTGAAGCTGTTGTTTAGCATATTGCCATGTATATCATAGCTGTATTGTTGGACTTTTCCATCGTTTTGCCATGTGCTTAACCTGTCATACTCATCATAAGTATAACTCTCGTATTCATTCATGACAGTATCGTTTCTGGTCAGGACATTGTCCATATCATCATAGGTATATCGCAGGTTTCGTATCACATCATCTCCTTTGCCTGTTTGTATGCTGAGCAGTTGTTGGGTTATTGGGTCATAGGATCTGAAAGTTAGCAAACCATTGCCATATAGTTCACCTTGAACTCTACCAAATGCATCTGTGCCGGCAACTTGATACAGATACACATCGGTATCGTCAGATAGCTTTTGGTCTATGGTTTGTTTGAGAGTGTTTGAAGCTTTTATCATTGTTAGGCTTATTTCATTAGTTCAGCTGGATTTATTTTAAACTGCAACATATTTGCTGTTTCTCTCCCATTATCTCCACCTTTTCTTTGAATAGTAATATTTCCAATTTTAAAACTGCCTCTTTGTGTTATAGATATTTTGCCATTTCCAAAGTGATTTAGAACTTTATTAATTGGCTCTAATGCCCAATCAATGGTATCTGTATCTTTTAATCTTAAAATTACTAACATCCATTCAGCAGAAAACTTACCCCTACCTTTTAAAATATCATTTACAATTAATGTTTTATTGTCATTGAAAAACTTCAATAATAGTTGTTGTTCAACATCTTCTAATTCATCAGCAAACATCCTTCTATCATCTCTTGGATTATCAATCTTTGGAGATTTCTCTCCTGTGAAATATTGTAATAATTCATATACATCATTTGGAATATTCCAAAGTTTATTATATTTCTTGAGCCATCTTTTATCAATTTGATTAAATCCTTTTGGATTTGATACAAGTTTTACCTGTAGGTTTTGAATATCAGTTAAACTTTTTAATTTTATCTCAATTTTTATTTCAACTTGTATATCAGCTTTGAATGAGCCTTTAACTTTTGTAGCTCGTACACTTTCAATATCTGTTAAATCATAATCCATGGCTTTTAGCCAAAGTTGAGCAAGTTCGCTATTTTCCCAATTATTAAATTCAGCAACTGTAAAATCTTCATTTTTAAAACCATTCGTAGCAGTTGTTGAACCTCTATTTATTAATATTTCTTTCTCTGTCATTGTATTGCTCCTACTGATTTCATTAAATTTCTACTAATCTCTTCTATTACGGTTGATGTCATTGCATTGCCTGATTGTTGCAAAAGTTTAGAATTTGATATTTTGCCTTTTGCCTTATTGGCATATTTTTTTGGAAAATTTTGTAATAATAAAGCTTCATATCCTGATAACTTTTTAAATTTACCATTTTTAACATATAAAATACCATGTCGTCCTCTTCTCAATGTTGGAGTTTTTTCATGATAAATTCTTAAATCAGATTGTCGTGTATCAATTACTGTATAGTCTTTTGATAAAAGGTCATTTATTTTGTATTTATCTTTGTTATATTTATTATTTAAGTATTTCAAAAATGTTTTATATGAAGATAATCTATCATCAAAAGTTAATTTTTTATCATCAATTAAGCAATCTTTTAAATTTTTATTGTCTCCACTATATTCTTTTGGAAATTCATATTTAAAATCATCGTCAATTAAATCTTTTTTTATTCCTACAAAATAAATTCTTTCTCTCATTTGTGGTACACCAAAATTTAAGCTATTTAAATTTTTATGATATACTTTGTATCCTGCATTGTCTAATAATTCTAAAACTGTTTTTAATGTATTACCTTTATCATGATTGATTAAACCTTTTACATTTTCTAGAATAAAGTATTTTACATTTTTAGCTTTAAGTATTTTTACCAAGCCATAAATAACTTGTCCTCGTTCTTCATCTTCTAATCCACATCTAGTACCAATAATAGAAAATGTTTGACATGGAAAACCACCAACCATAAAATCAAAATCTGGTAAATCATCAGGATTGATTTTCATTAAATCACCATAATTTTCTTCATCTATACCAAAAAAATGTTTATATGTTGTTTCTGCATCTTTATCGATTTCGCTAAAACCAATACATGACATACCTAAGTTTTCAAGTCCAATTCTACCGCCACCAATACCAGCACAAAAATCCATAAATTTAATATTTTTCATGCTACTTTCTTAAAGGTGTCGTATTTAAATTCTAGATTTTTTGTAAGTCCTCTGGTGTTTTGTAGCTCATCAAATAGCTTGATAAACACTAGCTTGAAAACCTCTTCAAACACATCTACACCAGCATTTGCTAGAACTTCGTCCTCCATATCTAGCACGATATTTTTGAGACTCCTTTTTTGAGTTTTGAGTATATCTTTTTCTATCAAGTCCTGTATCGTGAACTCTTCTTTGAGGACATCTTTCAAGGATTTTGAAGCAGTAGGAATATCTGGAATTGGTTCAAAATAGTTTGGGTCTTTTCTATGATAATATACAGTTTGTTCGCCATTTGACCATATAGCTATGGTTGCACCTGTGGAGTTGCAGTAGCTTTTCAGCTGTTCTTTGCCGTCTTTTAGCTTGGGTTTTTTCACCTCTATGACTATATATGGAACTGTGGGCTGGACTTTGTCCATGATGACTATATCCGCTCGCTTGACTTCTCGCCCAAAATGCACAGCAAACTCGCACTGCATACGACTATATGGATAGTCGTATTGTGTATGAAGCCATAGCAAAAATAGCTGTCGCACTATCTCTTCTGGCTTGGCTTGTATATCTTTGTCTCGCACCAAACATCGCACAAAATTTGTCTGCTTGCCTCTGATATCTTTTTGAAATATCGAGTCTTCCATCTGTTTTATCTGGTCTGGCTTAAACTGTGTCAGCTTGTAGTTTGTGTCTTTTAATATCTCAGCTATTTTGTTTGTAGTTGGTGTCATGTGTCATGTCCTTTTTATTTTTAGGTTATTATACCCAAACAACCTAAACTATCCTACAAGACACAAAAACCTAAATATATTATCATCTATATGCTACGAGATCATATTGCTCTACTACTAAGACAAAACAGAAACAGCTCAAATGTATTATGAATATTGCCTCTAAAACCTCACACCCAAAGATATACTAGCTTTGCCACTATCATCATCTATATCGTTTTTGATATATTTGACAACTATAGGGACAGCTAAAGTATGACCAAACAACATATCAAAACTAATACCACCATAAGTTTCAGTAAACTTATGCTCTGTTTGCATAGTTATATCAAAGATATTCTGCCCTACAAACACAGTCTCATCTCGTATAGATATAGGCAAAAAGTATAGATACCAGCTCAAACCTAGATTTGCTGATAGCTCTATATTTGACATGGCTACATCTTTGGCATATAGTGAGCTTTTGAGACTAGTAGCTTCAAAATTTGTCTCATCTAGTAGTATTTCTACAGGATTGGAGTTAACTTTAACCCCTCTACCATCTATGAAGTTTTCTGTGTCACTTTGGATATTTTTGTGTCGTAGTCTTAGGTAACTGTTCCAAAAGAGATGATTTGTGCTTTTTATATCAACTCCTGCAAAGCTGTTGTTTCTGTCGGCTTTGAGATACAAAGTAGTCCAGAGTTGTCTGTGTGGTTTGATACCAAAGGCAAACTGCCTTGTGTAGTCATATGATAGTTTAAGGACTGTTGGATTTTTTTCTTTATAATCTGGGTCAAAATACTTGTCCAGTGCCGTGTTTACGCTGTGTCTGCCAGTTTTGAGAAGTGGATAAGCCACAGATATATTTGCCATATACTCTTTTTTGTTTTCTTTGTTGTGCTGTTTTATAGTTTCATTTAGCTCCAATCTATCTACAAAACCGACACTCACACCATATGACAGACGATTTGTCTGGTTGATATATGATATCAATCCTATATCTTCTTCGTGTGTATCGACGTATCGGACACCCAATTTACTAGTAGCTTTGGTATCTATAAACGATGCCGTGATACTTATATAGCTACTGTTTTCATCGCTAGACAAAAATACTATAGGGTAAATATTTGTCCAGTTGAGATAGCTAAACTCATCGTAGCTTTTGTTGTCTAGTTTTGCTGTTGGTTTTTTGTCTATATCATATACCATGAGTGGCTTTTTGGTTATGTTGGCAAAGTATGGTTTCGCCTTTGTTTGTATAATATCATGTGTAGATACTTTGTAGCCGTTTTCATCTATAGAGCTAGCTAGAAATTTGGTTTTGGATACTGTTTTCGCATCGACTATGTTGTCAGCAGTTGATAACTTTGTCGTCTCGCCGTCTTTTATAGCAAACAGCCCAGAGCCGTGTTTTGTGTTTGCTACTATATACACTATATCATCGACTATATCTACTATCTTTGAAAAGTAGCCGTCCATACTATATATCGCCTTTTTGTTTTTATACAGAACTCTTTTTGACTTTTGTTGTTTGAAGTAGTATATAGCACCGCTGTTATCATACATGGCATTGGACGATATGTTGGCATAAAACTTTTTGTCTATATATAGTCTAGTCTTGCGAAATGATTTTGATATAGAGACATAAGATATTTTATCTTTGTGTATATCTTGTATCGCCTTGCCTGCCGTGCTTTGCAATATGTATCTGCTATCATCAAAAAGCCCAGCTTTGTATTGTGTAGGATTTATCTGTCCGCTTGTGTTTGTGTATAGTTTGCCATCTATTTTAAATATCTTGCCACTGCCTAGACTACTGCTTTGTGTTTGCAGTTTTTTTGTTTTTGTGTCAAATATATTTAGCTCTTTTGTGTTTTTTAGGTTTGTGGTTATAAAATATATTTTGCCATCTATTTTTGAAAGTTCTATACCACTTTTTGACCTGTTAATGCTCTCTTTAACATTTAGTTTTTGAAAGTTTTTGTGCTTTGTTTTGGTTTGCTTTATAAACTCGTCTATCAGTGGCTCCAATCCTTTGCCAAAATGAGTTTCAAAAGTGCGATTTAGAAGCCACGGATTTATAGAGTGGTCGCTATGAGCATAGAAAAATCTATTTGTCTTTGTCAAACCATATTTAGTAGCCAAAAACTTCATAAAATACCCACCTATTATGTATTTGCCTGTGCCGTATGGGAAGTCTGCTCTGTTGTTTATAAATTTTGCAGGGGTATAATCGCCATATATCAAAAGGCTGTTTTTCATAGCATTGAACACTCCATTATATAATCTACCACCATTTTGATACAATGATTCGTTTAAAACTGCATTGCCCTCAACTAGCACAGTAGGCAAAAATATATTTGGCATAGTGAAAAAAAATGCCCCAACCTGCATAGGCATATAGTTGTTGCCTAGATATTTTTTTAGAAACTTTGAAATTTTTGATTTTTTTGCATTTAGTTGATAGTTGTGTATTGTTTCATGAGTCAAAAGAGTAGTCAGCCACGAGTTGTGGGCGAAATAGTTGTTCATAGATGCTCCGCCGTTATAATAGACTCCCATGTTGCTAGGATATTGTGTAGAGTAGGCATTTGCTACTTGTTTGTCATTTGACTCCAAGATGATAGTGAGCTTCTCATCAAACTTATATCCAAAAAGCTTGTCGTTTATATCCATAAGCTTTTTTATATGTTCTTTGACAAATTTAGCATCAGTTATATGATTTTTTGTATAAATTATATCAAAATATTTGTTCTCATCAATCATAAATTTATCGTCATTTGCATTTGCGATGCTTAAACAAAAAAATAAAGACAAAAATAGACTAATTTTCTTCATTTTTCAGCCTCTCTTTTAGTCTGGAGATATATCGTTGTTCTATCTGCCACAAATCACTAAGCTTATCAGTGATATGGTTTAGGCTTTTGTTTTTTGGCACTATGTACGGGGTGACTATTATAGCTAGTGTCATCTTTTCATTTGTGGTAGTAGTGTTGCGAAACAATGCACCCAGTAGTGGTATATCGCCCCAAAACGGCACTTTGGTCTTGACTTTTTCGTTTTTTTGACCTATGAGACCACCTAGTATCACACTAGAGGAGCTATCTACTATAGCTGTGGTAGATATGGTTTTTTTATATGTGTCTGGCTGACCGTTGGTAGTCGCTCCGTTTGTATCTTCTATACTTACCTCTATACCCAGCACCACACGGTTGTCATCTAGCACTCGTGGCACGATAGATAACTTAAGTCCTATATCTTCTCTAGAAAATGATTTATCAACAGTTGTGCCATCTTCTACTGTTTTGATATCCATCTGTATTGACTTGGTTTGTCCTATGTATATGGTTGATTTTTGACTATTGACACATAGTAGTGATGGCTGTGACAATATATCCAATGCTCCGTCCGTATTTAGCAAATTTATAGTCGCCCCTAGCAAAAATCCTTTACTCAGTGGTGTCGTCACAAATGGTGTGCCACTCATATCAAATGCCTTGTATTTGCCACCTAGATTTGTAGCAAAAGTCCGCAAACCAGCACTGTCGCTAGAAGCTCCTATGAGACCATATTTGACACCTATATCTTTGGCTTTTTGTTGGTTTATCTGGACTATCTTTGTCTTGACATATACTTGGTATTGTGCTATATCGATATTTTTGACTATATTTGCGATAGTTAGCACAAACTTTTTTTCTCCTACTATTATGATACTGTTTGTGATATCATCGCTTAGGATTTTGTTTTGAAATATTTGATATGAATGTTTGAAGTTTGGTATTTTTATCTTTGACTGCAGTGGTTTGAGGACTTTTTGTATATGTGATGCTGTGCTGTGTTTTAGGTATATTATCTTGGTGTATACGTCATCGGCTACTGGTTTTATATCTTGTGTTTTTTGCACCGTTTTGGTTTGGTTTGTCTCTTTTGGTTGTAGTTTCGGCGGTGGTGATTTTTTGACTATTTTGAGTATATCGTTGTCTTTTATAAGCTCGTAGCCTTTTTGTTCTAAAGAATAAGAAAGTATAGTTTGAAGATCATTTTGATCTATATCATCGACAGATGAAAAAAACACATAACTCTCCAGTGGCTCTGGCATGAGAATAGTTTTGTCTATAGCTTTTGATGTGATACGAACGAGGTCAGATAGTTTGAGATTTTTTGTATTTATAGCTATATCATCAGCTATGACTGTATAGCTAAATATGACAAATGCTAAAAAATATCTTACCACCCTATAGAAAATTGGATACTATGTCGCTTGTCGCCATCTTGAAAAGCCACTGCTCCTACTTCAGCTGTGTAGTATGCATATGCTAGCTTAAATACCTTGCTATCTATAGCAAATCCCATAGTATTGTATCCTTGATGAAATCCAGTTTGTAGCGATACGGTACCAAACCTACCACCCACAACATCACCACTTATACCTAGTCTTGTCCGCTTGATAAAGTCATCGTCTTGGCTGTATTGATATAAAATATCAGTATAGTCAAATGCAACTTCATAGGAGTTTAGCCAAAATCTATCTATATTTTTTTTATACGCTACACCTATATTCATAGTTGCAGGGATGATATTTGTCTTGCTATCTTGTGCGATATCGCCCATATTTTGTACAGCTATGCCAGCTGTGATATCTTTGTAAACTGTCGCTTTTACACCAAAGTCTAGCACAAAGTCACTACTATCTTTTGTGTAGTCATCCATAAAATTTTCGCTCAGATCATCATCCAATAAGTCTGCTAAACTCAAGTTCGCTTTGATTGTCTTGTGTTGAATATATTTAACTCCCACGCCCACAGCTATATTTTCTATCGTATAGCCACCAAATTTTTTAAAGCCTAGCCTTTTTGAAGCACCAAGGACCAAACCTTTGTAGTATATACCGTTTGCTTCTATTAGTCCTGCAGATCCACTACCACGGTGAGTTTTTATGTTTAAATTCACTCCAGCTATTGGCATGAAGCCATACACATAGTCCTTGTGTCTTTTTGCTACTTTTGCTACAGCAGCAGAAACAGATATATGTAAATTTTTGTTTAGATATGATTCTACCAAGTCAAGTATTGCGATAGTTTGTTTGTTGTCGTCTTTTATATCGTTTGCATCTTGAAATTCTTTGAAAAAATCTTGAGCTTTGTCACCATAAGCTACACCTATGTTTAATATCTCAACTTCCCAGCCATCTTCTTTGGATATGTCGTTTAGACCTGCTGTGTTATAAAAAAGCGAATGAACTCCACCTTTGGAGGCTACAGCCGCTCCACCCATACCCATGACTTTGGTTTCTTTATATAGTGTGTTGTGTTCAAAAGTGAGCGAAAATAAACTTGTAGTAACAAAAAGGATATAAAATAGTATTTTTTTCATCTATTTGTCTTTGTTCATATAGTTTAAAAATGCTTCTTGTGTGATGACAAGGTCACCACCACTATTGTCACAATCACCCGGTGCTGGATTTCCAGCATCTATGTTGCATATATCATTTTTGAAATTAATTACTTTTTCATCGTCTGTTTCATCACCTTCGCTATCTTTTGATAGAGCCATGGTTTTGAGCATATCGTCATCGTTTAGTGTGCTGACTATACTCTCGTTTAGATTTGTAGGCTCACCGTTTTCTTTTAACTTGATACATGGCAAGAAGTTATTCGCCGATGTGTTTGAAATATCATTTAAACTGTTGTTTGCAAGTGCTATATTGCTTTGATTGCAAACAATATCCGGCAAAGTAGTTAAAGTAGTGTTGTAGTCTGGATTATAAGTCGTAGTATCTATAACTCTATAAAAATAGTTGCTAGTCCTACCGGCACCTGCTCCGTCCACTTTTATCTTCGCTATACGGAGAGTTTTTGTGTTTAAAGAGGCATGTGTATAAGCGATAGTTCTGTTAAATTCGCTATTTACATTGCCATCGCCACCCCACACATCGCCACTGGCAAAGACTTTGATAGCATAGTCGGTAGCTTCTAGTCCATCTAGCTTGTCGTTGTTGTTGGCATCTTTGTTAGGCTCCAAATCATCACCGTCTATGATAGATACTAGATCTTCACTTTCTAGCTCTGGCACGGCATCTTTGATAACATCTTTAAACTTGATAATATCTTCCAAACTAGCCGCTCCTGCTGTCTTGTCATCGTCATTGAGAGCAGATATAAGCATAGGATTTATAGACAGACATGCTTGTTTTTGTATCTTTGTGAGCTTTTCGTTATAATCTTTTTCGTTGCATACACTGGTGTCCTCATCTACCAAAAGTTTTTTCAAGAAGTTTATACCTTTTTGTAGATTTTCATCGTCAAGTTTTCTAAATATGATCTTGTTGAACTCTTTTGATTTGAGGTCATCTGCCAGACTATCATCTATGGCAGTAAACTCTCTAGCCAAGCCCAAAATATCAAACGATGCTTTGCCAAAATAAGCAGCACTTATATCTAAATAGCAGTTGCTTTGTTCGTAGCCGTTGTATTGACTACAGTCACCAAGCGTGGCTATAACTTTGTCAAAATCACTATTGTCCAAAGCCTCTTGAGTATCGTATTTTTCTTTGTTTTTGTCTGTATTATTACATCCGCTAAACAGTAGTAAAACCATAACAATAGTTATAAATATATTTTTCATATCAATCCTTTTTTTGTATTATATCCAAATTTTTCTTAATTTTCTAGATTTTTTGTAATTTTAGCGAAATTTACGATATATTCATATCCAGAATACAAAGTAAACGACACTGCCAACCATAAAAGTGCTGTCCCATACTGCCATTGCATGACCAAAAATCCTATAGCAAACATCTGCACTACTGTTTTGACTTTGCCACTAAATGTAGATGATACATCGTGTCCTTGTGAGACCGCTACTACACGAAGACCAGTGATGAAAAACTCACGAGAAAGTATCAAAAACACTGCTAGCACATCAGCGCGTCCCATATACACTAACCCCAAAAACCCCGCCAACATAAGCATCTTGTCTGCTAGTGGGTCAAGTATAGCACCCAAAGTCGTCATCTGGTCAAACTCTCTGGCTATGTATCCATCGAAAAAGTCAGTAGCAGATGCCACGACAAACACAAGCCCAGCAAAATAGTCAAGCCAACTCATATGCCAAAGTCCAAAAATATCTATATCTCTATACACCAAAAACACCAGCAACACAGGAGCTAAAAGTATCCTAAATCCCGCTAGTATGTTTGGTATGTTAAAATTTCTGTTTTTCAATTTATGTATTAAATGTAGTTCCGCCATCTACTAAAAGAGTGCTACCAGTTATCCACCCAGCATCGTCACTACACAAAAAATAGCAAGCATTTGCCAGATCTTCAGGCTGACCCATACGACCTAGTGGCGATAGCTCTGCTGTTTTTCTCGCTACTTCTTCATAGTTCGTAAATGCTTTGAGTGCATCTGTGTCTATAGGACCTCCAGAGACAGCATTGACTCGTATGCCTTTGTCTCCTAGCTCTGTAGCCGCATATCGCACCATAGTTTCCACGGCTGCTTTGTTTGTGCCGTGTCCTGCATAGTTTTGTATATATACCAAGTTGCCAGTAGAGCTTAAGCTGACTATGCTTCCGCCGTTTGCCATCCGTTTGGCTGCTTGTTGAGAGCAACACACAAATGCATCAACTGTAGCTGTGTATATATTGTCAAGTCCTCGTGGCTTTAGCTTCATAAATTTGCCATATCCGCCTACGACCGCTCTGCCATATATCATAGCATTTGATATAAAGAAGTCTATATTGTCAAAATCCTCGTCTATAGCTATAAAAAGCTCTTTGGCTGTTTGTGGTTCTAGTATGTTGTATGGATAGCATCTAGCTTTGACACCAAACTGGCTCTCCAAGTCCTCTTTTATCTCTTTTGCTATTTGTTCGTTTGAGTTGTATGTAAATGCTATATTGACACCCTGTTTGGCGAACTTATAAGCACACGCTTTTCCTATGCCTTTGGTGGCTCCTGTTATGACCAGTGTCTTGTTTTTCATCTGTTTACCTTATAATTTTTTAAAATATCTTCTAGATATTGTATATTTGTTTTTGATGGAGCAGTCAGTGGTAGCCTATACTCCAAGCTATCTATAAGTCCAGCTAAATACATCACTGCCTTTATAGGGATAGGATTTGCCTCACAAAACAAAGCTTTGTTAAGCGGATACAAAAAGTTGTTTAACTCGTTTGCTTTTACATATTCGCCGTTTGTAGATAGCTTTATGATCTGTGATTTGATATCTGGCAATATATTGGCAGTAACCGATATACAGCCACTGGCACCTACTGCCATCATAGGTAGATCTATAGCATCATCTCCGCTTATCACCACCATATTGGGTGCTTTGTTTAACAGCTCTATGGATCGCTGTAAACTTCCTGTGGCTTCCTTGATAGCATAGATATTGTCGCTATCATTGTATAGTCTCACAGCCGTGTTGGCCTCTATATCCACAGCAGTTCGCCCGGGGACATTGTATAGCATCACAGGTATATCTATAGTGTCGGCTATAGTTTTGTAGTGTTGATACAAGCCCTCTTGTGATGGTTTGTTGTAGTATGGTGCCACACTTAGCACCGCATCTGCTCCTAAGTTTTGGGCACTTTGTGCCAGTTCTACCGCTTCACTTGTAGAGTTCGCTCCAGCTCCTGCTACGACTTTGACACCTGTTCCTTTTGTCGTATCTACAGCTATTTGAATACATCGTTTGTGTTCGTCCATACTAAGTGTCGCACTCTCGCCAGTAGTTCCCACTGGCACCACAGCTTGCATACCTTGTGTGATCTGTCGTTCTATGAGTTTGGCATAGCATTTTTCATCTATCTTGCCGTGTTTAAATGGTGTGATGAGTGCCGTCATGGCACCTACTATATTTTCCATATTTGTCCTTTTGAGACATTTTATCGAAAAAAGTTTAATCTATCTTTTTTTTGTCTTGATAACTCGTCTATCGCTATTATCTGTAGGGCTATCACTTTTGACAATATAGACGGCACTGCATCGCCTATCTGTGCGCTTTTGTTGTTTTTGTTGCCACAAAACGCATAGTCATCTAGAATGCCTTGTATCTTTGATAGTTTGCCTACAGCGAGATGGTAACAACAAAACCAAATAATAAGCGGACTTATGATTTGACAGTTCAATTTTTAGATTTAATTTAATCGATACTTAAAAGGTCGAAAAACCGCACTTTCCATTTGTTCTGCTTCTTGTGTTTTGTTATGCTTTTAATTGAGTAATAATTTTATCTAAAGTCTTTATTGCTGTATGTTGATAATATTCTGAACCCAATTCTTCATTTAATATTACAACATAGCCAAATGCATCATCTGTTGAACTTGTTTCAGGATATTCAATTTCCATTAATTTTATATTACTAAATTTTAGTTCAAATTTTCCATAATTTTTAGCATGATTTTGTATAACAATATTTAAAGGAATTCCATCTTTTTCCCATATATCATAATCAATTCCAAAATAAATTATATAATCATTTATTGTGATTGAATAGTTTAAGCCTATGCAGTTATTGCATTTTTTCATTTTTGAATTTTGTCCAACATCATCAATTATATTTTCAAGTTTTCTCATTAATGTTGGTATTGTTTTATTAAAATTATTCATGCTTTTTTCCTTTGGATGTAATAAATCTTTTTCTTCTTCTGTAAATTTGACAACTCGCATATTGAACCAGTATAAACAAAATTGATAAAACATATCTATTTCAACGCAATTTTCATTTAATTTTGATTTTTTAATTTCTATTACAAAATCTTGCCAATAAAATATTTGACTTTCAATATCATCAAAATTCTTCCAATTATCATTGATTTCTTGTAAATGTTTATATGCCTTTGGTACTAAAAAAAATAAATGTTTATTATGATTTTTATATTTTTTATTTAAATATTCTAAATATCCATTTGGTTGGTTATCTGTTAAACTTGTCCGATCTTTGTTTTTGATTTCAAAAATAAATTCTTCACTACCAACTTTCAAAAATAAATCAGCTCTTCCATATTCTTCATCTAAAATAACTTCTGTATTAAAGTTTTCATAACTTATATTAAAATTGTCAAATATTTTATTTTTACTCTTGATAAACTTTAAAAATAAATTTCTAAAGTTGTCTATTATTAATAAATTACAAAAATATTCTTCAAATATTACTTCTTGATTAAGTACATTATACAAAAATATTTTTTCTCTTTTTTGCATATATTCTATAATTTTTATTTTGTAGACAAAGCCGTATCTGTTTTGTTTTTATCACTACTACTAAAACCTGTAAATGCAGTAGTACCACCAATTATTGTTATTGTTGCAAATGCAGCAGCAGTTTTATATGCTTCAAAATACACTAAACCAAGAGTTACTATACCTAGAAAAATCAATGCTATTAAGCCATAGTTTTGTCCTCTTTTTTTATGTTCAATATCTCCAAGAACTTCTATTTTTCTGAGCTCTTGTTCCTCTTTTTCAAGATTTATTTTTTGTAAATTATTTTGAATATCGGCATTAACTTGTATTTGTACGGTAGTCATCATTGTTTCCAAGATTGTTGGATTGATTTGATGTATTTTCTCCATTTCAATTGCAGATGGAAATGGAGAAACAGTTAATTGATGCTGATGATTATGTTCATGCCTATGGGCAGCAAATAATTTCATTTCTTCGGTATGATGAGTCGTTTCTACTTTTTGCTTTTCTTTTTTTACTGAGCGTTTACTTTTCATACAAGTTCAGCTAAAGCACTACGCATACTATTGCCAACTTTGATTGAAGAGTTTTTTAAATTCTTTCTTGTATCTATTGATACTTTATTAGAATAAAGTCCAGCTTTTTTGGTTCTTTTACTTGTTGTGCTTTTAGGGTCAGAGATATTAATCGCACCATAAAAATTATTAACTAACCATTTAATTTGATCACTCATTTTTTCTCCTTTTAGTGTAATAGCACTATCATTGTATTTAAATTAAAATTAAATGTTTTTTAAACAAATTAACTATATTTTTGAATACTCATAATTATATCAACTATTTTTTAGACTTACAACAACTTATTTGACGTCATTATAGCATAATTATCTTTAAATAACCTACAAAATCATCAAAAAATCAAATTTTGTTTGATTGTGGCTTTTGGTATCGTGTGCTTTTATCTATGCAGCTCGTCTGTCGCTACTGTTTGTAGGGTTATAGCTTTTGACAATACCAGTGGCACTGCATCGCCTATCTGTGCGCTTTTGTCGTTTTTGTTGGACAAAACGCATAGCCATCTATAATACCTTGTATCTACCGTTGCCATACTATTTAAACGGATCTATTATGATCAGACTTTCGATTTTTTGATTGTGTTGCATATCTTCACTATATAAAATAGGGTCTGGTAAACTTTAAGTACAAAAAAGGTATGATAAAGTATGATAAACAAA
>JAOZTH010000092.1 GCA_029939245.1 Arcobacteraceae bacterium | reverse complement strand
CAAAGCTACAGGCATGAGTGTGCGATGTATCAAGGATTGAAGACAGGCGGTCTGTAGTTTATCTAACTCGTTCCCAGCGTCCTCGTCGGGAATGCATACATGACAAACAACCCAGACAAGAGGCAAAAAGTCACACAAACAGTTTGCACTCGCTCCCAAGCTGGAGCTTGAGAGCGAGGCAAGCAGACAAGAGAAACATACGGAAGACAAATTAAAATATTAAAAGATAGAAAATAAAAATAATAGTAGATAAATTAAAATATAAAAACAGAGCAAATAAATATAAATAAAAATATATATTAAAAGTAGAAAAACAGACAAACAACACAAGGAGCAAAACAAGATGGAAAAACAAGACAGCACAAACGATGAAAGTATCATAGCAGACCAAGACGAGATGACAAACGATGAAAATATGGACACAACTCAAGATGAGACGATACCAGATATAGATATAGAAACCACAGGCGATACCCAAGCACAAGAGGAGGCACAAGCCCAAGACGAAGACAAAAAGGACGATGCTAGATTTGACTCTCTTGACGAGGAGTTCAAAGCCAAAATGCAAGCCCAAGTAGATGAAGCAAACGACCAAGCTACGCAAGCTCATGACAAGTTGCTACGAGCATATGCAGACTTCGAAAACTTCAAAAAACAGCTACAAAAAGAAAAATACAATATGATAGACTATGCTAGTGAGAAGTTTGCTAGCGACTTGCTAGCTCCCATAGATGCCCTACAGATGGCGATAGTATCTGTCAAAGGCGACTTCGAACCATCGCAAGTGGTCCAAAAACTTCAAGAGGGTATGGAGCTCACACTCAAGGCATTTAACACGGCATTTGAAAAGCACGATATAACAGAGGTAGAATACGGCAAACACGACCCAGAACTACATCAAGCAGTCATGAAAGTAGATGGCGAGCAGTTTGAAACAGGCGATATAGTAGAGGTGCTACAAAAAGGATACAAATACAAAGACAGGTTGCTAAGAGAGGCTATGGTCTCTGTAGCCAATTGAAACTTATCTTTTGGGTGTTTTCGGCGTTGGAGTTCAAAATTTATACTAGTCATTTGCTATATGTAAACTCCTAGTATAAATTTATCATCCGCCTTGAAACACAAAAAATATAAATTCCACGATCAAAAAGTAGGTATTTTATGATTGAAGTTTGAAACATAAATTTCATTATGAATTGGTTGTTATTTATTGTTAAAAATTACAAATGTCAATAAATCAAAATAGGATATGATTTTCATATAAAAGTTAAAAAATAGATATTTTAAGATAACTTAGATAAAATAGATAACAAATTGACCGCAAAGTCAAAAAACTAATAAAATTTAAAATTAAAAGAAAAAAGGAGACACCATGGGTGCAACAATAGGGATAGACTTAGGGACAACAAACAGCTGTGTGGCAGTATTTCAAGGCGGTGAAGCGAAGATCATCACCAACAAAGAAGGCAAAAACACCACACCAAGTATAGTCGCATTTACAGACAAAGAGGAAGTGCTAGTAGGCGACAGTGCCAAACGACAAGCGATCACAAATCCAGAGAAAACCATATATTCTATCAAACGAATTATGGGTCTTATGATAGATGAAAAACATGCAAAAGACGCACAAAGCAAGGTAGGCTACAAGATAGTAGATAGAAACGGTGCGGCAGCTGTGGAGATAGGGGGCAAGACCTACACACCACAAGAGATAAGTGCCAAGATATTGGGCAAACTCAAAGTAGATGCAGAGAGTTATTTGGGTCAAGAAGTAACCGATGCTGTGATAACTGTGCCAGCGTATTTCAACGACGCACAACGAAAAGCGACACAAGAAGCAGGCACGATAGCAGGGCTAAATGTGCTACGAATTATCAACGAACCCACAGCGGCCGCACTAGCTTATGGTTTGGACAAAAAAGGCGAAGAAAAGATACTAGTATATGACTTAGGTGGTGGGACATTTGATGTCACTGTGCTAGAGATAGGAGATGGGACATTTGAAGTGCTATCAACCGATGGCAATGCATTTCTAGGCGGAGATGACTTTGATAACCGTGTCATAGATTGGTTAGCCGATGAGTTCAAAGCAGAAAATGGTATAGACCTAAGGTCAGACAAGATGGCACACCAACGACTCAAAGATGAAGCAGAAAAAGCCAAAAAGGAGCTAAGCACCGCTACACAAATAGAGATAAATATACCATTTATCACAGCTGACGCTACAGGTCCTAAACACTTGGTCAAGACTTTGACTAGAGCAAACTTCGAGAAACTCACCAGCGACTTGATAGATGAGACACTTGAGCATATCAAGACAGCTATGAGCGATGCAGAGCTAGAAACTAGCGAGATAGATCAGATCATCATGGTAGGCGGAAGCACGAGAATACCAAAAGCACAGCAAGTAGTCAAAGAGTATTTTGGCAAAGAGTTAAACAACTCGGTCAATCCAGACGAAGTAGTAGCAGCAGGTGCGGCTATACAAGGCGGAGTTTTGAGCGGTGATGTCAAAGATGTGCTACTACTAGATGTGACTCCGTTGTCGCTAGGCATAGAAACTATGGGCGGAGTGATGACTCGACTCATAGACAAAGGCACTACAATACCAGTGAAAAAATCACAAACATTTTCGACAGCAGAAGATAACCAACCAGCAGTGAGTATATTGGTAGCTCAAGGTGAGAGAGAGTTTGCCAAAGACAACAAATCTTTGGGTAAATTTGACCTAACCGAGATACCAAAAGCACGACGAGGAGAGCCACAGATAGAAGTGACATTTGATATAGATGCAAACGGTGTGTTAAATGTGAGTGCAAAAGACAAAGGCACAGGCAAAGAAAACAAGATAACTATCAGCGGTTCATCAGGGTTAAGTGATGACGAGATAAACAAGATGGTCAAAGAAGCAGAACTCAACAAAGATGCCGATGAGAAAAAGAAACATATGGTTGATGCAAAAAATCAAGCAGAAGCTATGCTCCATGCTACACGGAAAACTTTGGAAGAAAACAAAGGTGTAGTCAGCGAAGATGAGGAAAAAGCGATAGTAGATGAAGCAGCGAAGCTAGAAGAGATGCTAAAAGATGAGAATATTACCAAAGAAAAACTAGAAGCACAAAGTGCTAAACTCACAGAAGTATCAAAAAAACTAGCCGAAGAAGCAGTGAAAAAGCAGTCAGGAGGCTGTGCAGATGGTAGCTGTGAGACAAAAGAAAAACCAAAAAAGAAAAAAGATGACGATGTCATAGATGCGGAAGTAGAATAACCAAGCATCAAACACCATACAAGAAGTCATAGCTTCTTGTATGGTTAGGGACGATTTAGTTTGTCGTATTGGTCTGTGGTATTGATATTGGCAAACTGTGTATCATGTTCAAATAATATTTTTTTGGTGCTTATATAGTCATGTAGCTGTCGTATCTGGTGAATATCTTGACTCAATAGCGACTTGATATCTATCTGTATGTTTATGTTAAACAATCCTACAAGATAATGGTCATTTGCTATACAGTTTGGCTCCTGTTTTAAGAGCTGTGATATAGTGTCGTTTGCTATCATAGGAGTATCTACAGGTATGCAAAAAAATCTTTGTCTATCTCCTACAGACAAATAATCACAAATACTACTCAATGCCACAAGAGGTGAGTTAATATCACTTTCATCGTATATGATATGGGTTTTTGGTGTTTTGTGATGTTTATGTTTCGTAGATATATAAATAGTGGCAAATATCTTTGATAGCTTGTCTATCTGATACGACAACATAGTCTCAAATCCACGAAACGGTAGCATAGCTTTGTCACGACCCATACGAGACGATGCCCCACCACACAATATCACACATGCTGTGTCACTTTTCATTTGATGATAGTTTTTCTGTGATGTGGTTTTCTAGTCTGTTTTTTTCTATACCGCTCAATATAGCTTGAGTATAATAGTTCTCTACTATGTGTCTGTATTTGTCATAGTCAAAATAGCTAAAATGTATCTGCCAGTTGCTACGGACACATTTTGCTGTCATATTGTCATATAACCACTCTTTGAACAATCCAAAAAATGAAAACACAATAGTAGTGAAAACGATAGCAAACAGTATAGACAGATGACAATCAACTTTAGCAAACGCAAAGTGAGCGATATATGCTACAGGCACGATAACTATATGTATAAGTCCAAAAAATATGAGATAACTCCTGCCGTGTCTTAGCTTGATACCCATATCTATGCCTTTGAGCGACATATTGTTGTTGAGTTGTTTGTTTGCTTCAAGTAGCTCGTGATATAGCATAGGAAGCTTTGAAACTCTAAAGCAATATCCCAGTATAAATTCTCTCAGTTTTGTGGTCATAATATCGTCCTTTTTCCTATATTATCCAAAAAAACATAAAAATAGAGTTGATTTAAAGTTTTTTGGATAAAATGGGTAAAATTTGTCAAGGTAGCTCAGCTGGTTAGAGCGCTGGTCTCATAAGCCGGAGGTCGGGAGTTCAAGTCTCCCTCTTGATACCATGGAA
>JAOZTH010000035.1 GCA_029939245.1 Arcobacteraceae bacterium | reverse complement strand
AATCGCCACGGCTACTTTTGCCCCAAGCAAGCTTCGGGGTTCCGAAAGTTGATCCATATTTGCAATCATGACCATTCTCCAGTCTCCAGTCTCCAGAAAACCAGTCTCCAGTCTGTCTCGCTCGTGCTACCATATCTGACTCACTAGTCGCTCGTCGCTCACATCTCGTCTCTCGAAACCTACAAAGCTAAATTGTAGCCCACAAATGCCAATATATATGCCACAACAGTAGTAAACACAAACAAATATCCAGCATATCGCCATCCACCTGCTTCTCTGGCAAACACTATTGTAGCAGCAAGACACGGCAAATATGTCATGATGATGATGATAAATGCCACAGCAGATGCAAATGATATGTTGCTAGACAATCGTCCTATGAGTGAGCTGTTTTCCTCGTCTACATCGCCACCAAGCGAATACAACACACCCAGCGTAGATACCACTACTTCTTTGGCGGCTAGTCCTGTCTGTAGTGCTACTGCCATCTTCCAGTCCATACCAAGTGGAGTGAAAACTGGCTCTATAAACTTGCCAGCTTGACCTAAGTAGCTTTGCTCTAGTAGCTTTTCGTTTAACTCGTTTGATAGGTTGGTTTTTTCATCTCCTATGGCGGTCTGTATTTTTGATTCATAAGTGTTTGATAGTTCTATATTTTTGGGATAATTGCTAGCAAACCATACTAGCATAGATGCGGCGGCTATAAATGTGCCTGCCTTTTTGAGATACATCATGGTTTTTGATTTGACTGTGTGCCATATCAGCACCACAGATGGCATTCGGTATTTTGGCATCTCCATGACAAACGGTTCACTTGGACCCTTGAAAGCAGTCATTTTTAGCACTTTTGCCATGACAAGTCCTAGCAAAGCTCCGCCCATATATATAGCAAACAGTATATTACCCGCATGATGCGGAGCAAAAAACGCACCCACAAACAGCACATATACAGGAAGCCTGGCTCCACAACTCATAAATCCTATGATAAACATAGTCAGCAACCTGTCTGTGTCATTTTTGAGTATTCTAGCACTCATATATGCAGGTATAGAACAGCCAAATCCAGTGACCAGTGGTATGAAACTTTGTCCATGTAGCCCAAATTTATGAAAAAACCCATCTAGTAAATATGCCACACGGCTCATATATCCAGTGCCTTCTAGCAGTGCAATACCGACAAAAAGTATCATGATATTTGGCACAAACATCACCACCGCCCCAACTCCCGCTATGAGACCATCTACTACCAAAGACCTCAAGTCGTCATAGGCTATAAGCCCACCTATTGTATCGCCAAGCGACCCAAAAAATTTGTCTATATAATCCATAGGTATAGAACCAACTTCAAAAGTCAGCTGAAACAAAGCCCACATAAAAAACAGAAATATAGGTATGCCAAAGATTGGATGTATGAGGATATTGTCTATCTTTTGAGTGAGAGAAGTTTGTGTGCTTATATCTCGTGTAGTCTTGACTGTCTCGTTTATGATACCTTGGTTGTATGCCATAAACTCATCTGCCATGATATCTATCATCGCATCTTCGCCGTGGTGTAGCTTAATATGCTTGATAGCCTCTATGACTATGGGCTGAAGCCCTATCCATATAGGCTCGTCGTGTAGTTTTTTGTATATATATTTTTGTTCTGCTATCAGATCTATGGCTATTTTTCTATATGATACAGATCTGTTGAAATTGTCGCATTGTCGTTTTTCTAGTATATTTTGAAATTTATTCTTATCCAAAAACTGGACTATATTTGCTATCTCCTCTTCTATAGCTTCGCTAAATACTAGCTTGGTCTGCTTTTTTGGCTGGTTGTGTGTTTTGATGATATTTGACAGAAGTTGTTCTATACCGTCTTTGGTTAGTGCCGATACCTTTATAGCATCTACTCCTAGTAGCTCACTCATATAGTTTGAGTTTATGTCTATATGCTCTTTTGTAGCTTCATCGCTCATATTCAATGCTATCACCATCTTTTTGTCCATATTTAGAAGTTCGCTTGTCAGCTGTAAGTTTCTCTCTAGGTTTGTGCTATCTACTATGTTTAATATCATATCATATGGCTCGTGCTTGAGAAAATCGCTCGTGACTTTCTCTTCTAAAGAATAGTCAGCTAGCATATATGTCCCTGGTAGATCGACCATACTGATAGTATGCTCTTGATATTTAAACTCTATGGTCTTTTTCTCTACAGTCACACCTGTGAAGTTTCCTACATGTTCACGGGCTTTGCCCATGGCATTGAGCAGCATACTTTTGCCGACATTTGGTTGTCCTACTAGGGCTATTTTGATCTTTTTCATCTTGTTTGGACCTCTATCTTTTGGGCTTCATCTTTTCGCAAAGCTATATTCATCTTGCCTACTTGTATCTCATATGTGCTTTTGAGATTTGTGTGTGCCATATATCTTATGCTAGCACCTTTAAGTATGCCAAATGATATAAGTCGCTGTCTTAGTGCACCTGTCGTGTGTAGCTTTTTCACTACATAGTCTTGACCTATGACGGCCTCAGTTATTTTCATATTTGTCCTTTTTTTATTTTTTTATTTTGATAAATATTATCATATATTATATCATTTTATACTTTTCTTTTCTTTTGTTTATTTTGTCTTTTATTATATCATCCTTTTATGCCATCTGCTCTAGGCGATACCAAAAACTTGAAAAACAGCTTGATATATATAACAAAAGGCATAGTCCAAACTATAGCCGACCACAGATATAGCTCTGCTGTGTATTGTTCAAAAAACGGTATAAGTCCTCGCATAAAAGTCGCTAATATTATGAGTGCTACCATGAGATGTGTCCATATGTTTGATGCTAGATCTCTGCCTGTATGTATCCAAGATATGATCAGCATGATCATAAGATATGCCAACCCGATGCCACCAGTAGTGACAAAGTGCCTAAAATGATTGATACCGTAAATATCTTTGTCCAAAATATCCCAGCCCATGAGAGTATATCCAAAAGCTAACATAAAAAATATAGATGCTAGATATATCACATATGGTTCGCCAAGGATATTTTTGTCTTTTAAAATATAATCACCAGTGATAGCTAGTATAGAAGCACCACTTGCTAAACCTATCCAGCCCAAAGCAGAGTTTGTAGGATATAAAAATTCTACCAAAGTAAATACAAGCACACTAAATATGGCTAGATTTGTCAAAGGTGGTCTAGCTATGTATATATCATCTATAGCTTTGTCTTCCATAAGTTCATTTACCGCTTCCATATTGACCCGCCTCATAGCTAGTAGCACCAACACAACTATCAGTCCAGTAGCTACTTTCAATATACTTAAATCATCAGTCGTAGCGAAGCCCAGCTTTGACGCAAAAAACCACACCTCCACAGCAAATATAGCGACCAAGGTATAGCCAAGACTACTATGTCTTTGAAGTTTGTCTAGCACCACATCTTTGGCAAACCATATAAGCCACCCTAGCATAGCTAGATTTAACACACCTGCTAGCCAAATACCAGTGATATCTATAAGCCAAAACGACACACGACCTAGCACCCACAAGAGCATAATATACCAAAGTCGTCTGCCAATAAACGGCACCATACCAGGAAAAAGCTCAGGCAGTCCAGTGGTCAAAAATGCCATCACACCAGCGGTCAAAATACCAAACAACATCTCATATATGTGCCATGTGAGAGTATCGTCCATAAACGGTATGTTTATAGTTCCGCTCCACACAAAACCCCACAAAACCATAGAGAGTATCATATACGGAGCTAGTAGCAAAAACACAGGACGGAAACCATAGGCTAGATATGGGGGGACATTTTTTTCTGTCGGATAATAGAGATAATGGTTTGTCGCATGTAGTTTTTGTTCTGTTTGTTTATCTGTCATGATTTTGCTCCTATTGGTCGTAGTTCAAATGTATTTATTATCGTTTTGTCTTGCAATATTTTCGCAGTTTGTTCATATACAAACTTGTCGTCTCGCTGTTTTTGTGGTAGTTCAAAGCTAAACTCCTTGACTATATGCCCCGGATCAGCTTCTAGCAACAACATCTTGTCGCTTAGTCTGATAGCTTCCATGATATCGTGAGTGATAAACAGTATTGTGATACTTTTTTTACCTATCATATCTATCAATATCGTCTGTAACTCTTGTTTGAGTCCTATATCAAGTGCCGAAAACGGTTCATCTAAAAACAGCAAAGAGGGTCGCACGACCAAAGCCCTAGCGAAACTAACTCTCTGTCTCATACCACCGCTTAAGTCTTTTGGAAATTTGTCAAAGTCCTGTTCTTCTAACCCAAACTTCAGTGCTATCTCTTGAGACTTTTTTGTAGCAACTGTTTTGTCCCAGCCATTTGCCAAAAGTCCCAGTGATATATTGTCTATGCAGTTTTTCCACGGCAGTAGTCGGGCATCTTGAAAAGCAAAAGAGCTACTCACAAAACTATTTTCTACGGTTCCTTCTTCTACATCAAGAAGTCCAGCACACAAGTGCAGCAAAGTAGTCTTGCCTCCGCCAGAAGGACCTACTATACTTAAAACTTGACCTTGTTCCAAAGTGAAGTTGATATCATTTAGAACTTCGGTAAATCCAAAATGATGGTTTAGTTTTGATACTTCTAATCTCTCCATAGTTCCACCTCCTTTTTGATGGGTTCGAGCACGATATACTCTATAAACATAAGCGAACCTATCATGATAGATACGATAGCTAGTGCTGTTGGAGTATCCAGATGACTTCGTGCTACTGCTAGTGCTGCCCCTAATCCATTGTTTGATGCAAGTAGCTCTGCCATGATGACTATCTTCCATGCCATTCCAAGCCCACTAACCCAAGCAGGAAACAGATATGAAAAGATATGTGGAAAATATATATCAAAAAATTTCATACTATAAGGCAACTTAAAACTATCTGCCATCTGTTTAAGCTCACCATCAAGTGTGCGAGTGCCTTGTAACGCTCCTACAAATATGATAGGAAACGATGCAACTACCACTGTAAATATGACCGTCTCATCGCTCATACCAAACCATATCATAGCTAGCACTATCCATGCAATTGGTGGCATACCCATAAGTATCGTGACTATTGGTCGGCTCATCATAGATGCCGTAGCAAAAAACCCAGCTAGAAGTCCCAGCATAGAGCCTAGTGTCAAAGATATACTAAAACCCAAAAATGCACGATACATAGTCGTGTTTATATCCTCTATGACTGCTGGATCTTCTAGCATAGCTCCAAGTGTGCCAAAAGTTTCAAGTGGCGATGGCAACACCAAGCTACCATAAATTTGATGCCCTGTATCCCAAACCGCTATAAAAAGTAGTATAGAAGCTATAGCTCCCCAACCACTCCATAGATATGCTGGAAAATCTTTGAGCAACTTAACTACAAACTTCATCGATAATAAAACCCATCATCTGGCAGTTTACCACCTATTGTCTTGGGATTGTTCTTTTTGAGCATACCAAAGAAAAATTCCAAATCCTTTTTTGCATCTTTTGCTTTGATGGCATCTAGCTGAACATATTTTATACTATCGGCTACTCCAACTGCATCTAACATAGGTATGTATTTGACTATCAACTCTCCTGCTTTTTTTGGATTATTTTTATACCACTTCAAAGACTTTTTATACTCTTCGTTAAATCTTTGGACTATCTGTTTGTTGTTGCCTATATCTCCTAGCACTGCCATACCAGCTTGTGGCACTTTGGCTTCGACTTTAAAAGTTTTGCCCCATTCTACTTGTAAGTCTGTGCTTCTATATAAGTCTGGAGCTATAAGTTTCAGCGGAAACGAACCCGTCTTTCGCAAAGCTATAGATATAGCAGGTTCAGCTAGAAGTGCATGGTCTACTTGTCGTAGTATCAAGCTTTGCATAGCATCAAAAGGACTGCTCATATATTTGAGTTTAAAATCTTTTTTGGGATTCATACCTTGGGCTTTGACTATCTCTTCAAACAATATATCGGGCATATCGGCACGAAATGGCATGGCTATCTCTTTGCCTTTGAAGTCCGCTAGAGTTTTGAGAGTTTTGTCTCTGGTTATCATACCTAGTATCCCCCACACAGAGATATTTAGTAGCTTTATATCTACACCTTTATTGTATAGATTTGCTCCTACATTTGATGGCACAGCTATGAAGTCTGCTCGCCCTTTGAGAGTCAAAGCTCTTAGCTCATCTGGATTTTTCCACAACACAAACTCAACCTTCTTGGCTATATCATTCAATGCTCCAGTTTGGACCATATGCACAAGCGGATGCGACACAGATGCCACAGGACCACTTAGGACTAACTTCTCTAACTTTTGTGCACTTATATTTGTGGTAAATATAAGTGCTACTATCAAGCTTAATTTTTTTAACATTTTTTTCCTTTTTATTTATCATCTATCATATCACAAAAAAGAGCTAGAAGTAGGTAAATGTTTAGGAGAAAATACGGCTGATATTTTCTAGCTCTTCTTTGTGATATGATATTGATAACCATTATCAACAAGTATAACACAAAATGCTTATGCAAACTCACAATATGGTCAAAAACAGTAAATTTGTAGCACATTTGTAGACAAAGCCTTTGTTTGTCGGCTTTTGGAGATATTAAAACCGTGCCAAAAAAAAGCAAGATTGATAGATTTTTTTAGATTTTTATAGTTTTATCATCTATTTTGGACTATATTTGGATTTTTGGTGGCAAATCAAGAGCAGTTTTTGTAGATATTTGATATGAAAATTTTTCTGTTTTATATTTGAAAGCAGAAAAAGCCGGCGGTTAGATTGTGTCTCTGTGTAGCAAATATGGATTTCTCTGAGCGGTTGGCATGATATCTATATGCTGGATATTGATATGTGGTGCTGTGTTGAGCACATGCACTATGGTATCTGATATATCTTTAGCACTTAGTGGCACATATCCATCATATACTGCCTGTGCCTTTTGTTTGTCGCCGTCAAATCTAGTAGTAGAAAAGCCTGTCTCCACAGCTCCGGGGGCTATGGTAGTAGCTTTGATATTGGTGCCATAAAAGTCGGCATTTATCGACTCACCTATACTATGCACGGCTGATTTTGTCCCACAATACACAGCAGCGTTTGCATATGACATCTTGCCAGCGACTGAACCTATATTTACGATATGGGCGGTGCTTAAGTCTCTCATCTGCGGGACGATTTCACGGATCATATATAACAGTCCTTTGATATTTGTATCTATCATGGTATCCCAGCTATCTGTGTCGCCTTGATCTATAGGCTCTAGCCCTAGAGCTAGTCCGGCACTGTTTATAAGTATATCCACAGTGCTGTTTTGTAGTATAGTTTTCACACTATTTCGCACATCTTTTTGACTTGATACATCTAGCTTGACTATATCTACACTCACATCTGCTGTTGACTTTATCTCTTTTTTGATATGCTTTAGTTTATCTATGTCTCTGGATATTAGCACTAGATTGACTCCCAAAGCAGCCAAGTCGTAGGCTACTTGCCTACCTATGCCACTACTAGCTCCTGTGATGACGGCTGTTTTGTCTTGAATATAGTTTCGCATATATTTTTAATCGCCGATGATATCTCTCATGATATTTCCTTTGTAATGTTGTTTGTGGTATTATAGCATGATCTCCTTAAAGAAACAAAAATTTGAAAAATACAGAGACATTTGCACAAAGCAAAGAAAATCCTGCTATAATAAACCCAAAGGATATATATGAGAGATGCATGGACACTTATAGAGCTGATATTTGTGATAGTAGTCATAGGGGTGCTGACTTCATTTGCCTTGCCAAAGTTCAACGACACCAGAGAATATGCCACTGCAAACTCTATCAAACAAGACATAGGTTCTATCAGTCGAGCCGTCCAAAGCTACTATCTCATCAAAGGCGATATAGGCGACATAGGCGATGCTACAAGTTTCAATGACTCTTTGTGGATAAAAGATGGCAGTGGATTGAAGCTGGATTATGTTATATCTGGAAGCACCTGTGCTAGTATAGAAGTGGACAAATCAAACCCAGTTTCGCTGGTAGTCGATATAGACGGCGGTAGTCATACGGTTTGTCAAAAGCTTGTAGAGTTAGGAGTCAAAAGCTCAACAGAGGAACTGTATTGACGATATATTTCAAGACCAAGACCCCACTGGTGAGGAAGTTTATGGACAAGCAGGACTTCCATATATACAAAAAACCAAACCTAAAGTCAAAGCTACTTGACAAGCCAAAGATAGATCTGTTTTTTCATACAGGGGCGGTGTCTAGCGACGATGTCAAACATATAAATATATCTAGTGTGTTGATAGTATCTACCCAAACTACGAAAAATATCATAACAAACAACGACAAAATCAAAATAAACCCACAAAATATATATATAATATATCCATCTGTAGATATACCAAAGCTAGACAAGAGCAGCAAAAAACAGTTTCTAAAAAAGCGAAACTTGGGCAAAAAGACTACCGTGCTATATTTCACAGCAAACAACTTCCAGCAAACAGGGGTGCAAATCTATCTCAAGATCATCAAAAATATCACAGCAGGCAACTTCATAGCCGTGATATCAGGCAATCCAACACAGCTCAAACCAGTGGTGCAACTACTAGCACAGATGGGTCTGTCGAAAAAGGTCTTGCTAGTAGCTGAAAATATGTTTGATATCAGCGATATATTTGTCTTGCCTACGACCAACAAACTTTTCGCTTACAATTGTCTAGTAGCCATGGCATACAAAAATGTAGTTTTCGCTCCTCGCACCAACACTATAGCAGAGCATTTAGACAGCTTTTCGGTCATGGATAGCAGTAGCGATGAGACTATCGTCCATAGGATAAATATGCTTATAGAAAACAAAGAGGAGCTAAAAACCTATCAAAAAACAAACAGAAACATAGCCAAAAGATGGACGATAACAAATCAATACAAACAACTCAAAAAGATTATAAAAAGCTATCTTTGAGTATTTGCTGTGCTTGTGCCATATCTTTGTCACCCCTACCGCTTAAGTTGATGACTACTGTTTTGCCGGCAAGTTGTTTTTGTGCTTTTTTGAGATATGCTATAGCATGAGAGCTTTCAAATGCAGGTATGATACCCTCCGCCCTAGACAACCATACAAATGCCTCAAGTGCTTCATCGTCTGTGATATTGTCATAATCCACACTGCCTAACTCCTTGTGATAGCTATGCTCTGGACCGATACCCGGATAGTCAAGTCCAGCACTGATGCTGTGAGCTTCGCTTATCTGTCCGTCATCGTCTTGTAGCACATAGCTAAGCTGACCGTGTAGCACACCGGGCGAACCCATAGCCAAACTACAGCCGTGCTTGTCTGTATCTATCCCAAGCCCACCGGCTTCTATACCTACACAGCGGACCGATTTGTCCTCCAAAAAGTGGCTAAACATACCTATGGCATTTGACCCGCCGCCTATACAAGCTACTACGATATCTGGCAAACTGCCGTTTTGTGTGAGTATTTGCTGTCTAGTTTCCCAGCCTATGATCGCTTGAAAATCTCGCACCATCATAGGATATGGGTGTGGTCCTGCTACCGTGCCTATGATATAAAATGTATCGTGTGCATGGGCTACCCAATACCGTATGGCATCGTTCATAGCATCTTTGAGTGTCGCACTTCCACCATCTACAGATATAACTTTAGCACCCAATAACTTCATACGAAAGACATTTAGCTCTTGTCTTTTGATATCCTTAGCACCCATAAACACAGTGCACTGTAGTCCCAAAAGTGAGGCGATAGTAGCAGTGGCTACTCCGTGTTGTCCGGCTCCTGTCTCTGCTATGACTTTGGTCTTGCCTAGTTTTTTTGCTAGTAAGCCTTGGGCTATGACATTGTTTACTTTGTGAGCTCCTGTGTGGTTTAGGTCTTCTCGTTTTAGATATATGGTCGCCCCTATTTCACGGCTTAGGTTTTTTGCTTCATATAGTGGTGTAGGTCTGCCTACATAATGCTCCAGTAGTGCGTTTACTTCGCTCCAAAATTTCTTGTCGAAACGGTATTTGAGATAATTTTGCTCCAAATCCAACAATATAGGCATGAGAGTTTCCGGCACAAATCTACCACCAAACTTGCCAAAGTGTCCACGGACATCTGGGTCATATTTCGATGGTTTTGGGATATAGTTGTTCATGTTGTTTTCTTTTTTATTCATCGAGATATTTTCCTTTTGCTTCTACCAATTCTTGATAGATATTTTCAAAATCCACACTATACACACGACTATCGGCGATAGAAGTCATAAAGTTGGTGTCCTTTTGCCATCTAGGCACTAGATGCATATGTAAGTGCTGGGCTATACCTGCCCCTGCTGATTTGCCCAAGTTCAGTCCTACATTTACCCCTGTACAGCTCAAGGTCTCCTTGAGCATCGCTACTGCTTTTGGCACTAGCTTTGCCATCTGTTCCCATATTTTGGGATCTAGGCACTCTAGGTTTTGCTCGTGGGTGTTTGGGATTATCATGATATGCCCCGGGTTATATGGGTAGCGGTTCATCACTACAAATATATCCTCCTGTCTATGTAGCACTCCTAGCTGCTTATCCTTGGTCGTGTCTCTCGCTATATCACAAAACACACATAAACTATCTGCGGACTTTTGGTCTGTCACATAGTCGCCTCTCCAAGGGCTGTATAGATTTTGCACCTATTTTTTGGCTTTTTTGTATAGAGGCATAACCTTTTTTGAGTATTTTGTCAAGTCTTTTATCCTAGTCGCTGACGATGGGTGAGTGCTAAGCATCTCTGGCGGTGCTCCTTTTGATAGTTTTGCCATCTTTTCCCATACTCTCACTGCTTCTAGTGGGTTGTATCCTGCTCTGGCGGCTAACTCTACTCCCATACGGTCTGCTTCTGTCTCGTGCTTTCTGCTAAATGGCAAACCAACTGTGACATTGTATGCCATACCAGCTAATTTTGTAGTGCCTTCGCTTAGACCTAGACCTTGTTTGAGTAGTCCTAACCCCATATTTGATGCGGCTTGACTGCTGGCTCGTTCTCGTCCGTGTTCTTTGAGTGCATGAGCTATCTCGTGACCCATGATAGCGGCTATTTGCCCGTCGTTTAAGCTCAAAGTATCTATGATGCCTGTGTAGAAAGCTATCTTGCCACCACTCATACACCATGCATTTAGCTCTTTTGATGTGATAAGATTGACCTCCCAAGCCCACTTTGGTGCATCTGATTTAAACACCTTTGTATGCGGTATCAATCTTTTTGCTATTGCTCGTATCCTAGCTAGGTTTTTTGTGTCTTTGTTTAAAGTTCCTTTGCTAGATGCATCGGCTAACACTTGTTTGTAAGCCTGTGCGGCTCCTGTCCTCATATCGCTAGCAGATACTAGCATAATCTGCTTTCTGTCTGCTCCTACACTCCCACTTTTTGTGCTACTGCTGTAGCTACAACCAGTTAGCAACACCGCTAATATTATACTTAATACATATTTCATCTTTTCTCCTTATTTACTTGCATATAGTTTGATAGAAACTATATTGTCGCCTTGCTCTATACTATCCAAAACTTCGAAACTTTTTTCATCGTTTTGTGCGATATTGCCAAATACCGTGTGTCCGCCGTCCAGATGTGGACAAGCCACAAAACATATGAAAAACTGGCTACCGCCACTATCTTTGCCTGCATGTGCCATAGAGAGTGAGCCTTTGCGGTGCACTTGGTTGTTGGCATCGGTTTCGCATGCTATTTGCCACGATGGACCGCCCATACCTGTGCCATCTGGGCATCCGCCTTGTGCCATAAATCCTGGTATCACTCTGTGAAAACTCAAACCATCATAAAACTTCTCTCGCACCAGCGATACGAAGTTTGCCACCGTGTTTGTGACATCATCTACCATAAGTTCTATCCATATATCGCCTTTGCTTGTAGCTATTTTAGCTATCTTATAGTCTTGCAACTCGTTTGTATCCATATCGTATTTTTTCAACATTTTTATCCTTTTTTTGGTTATTGTATCCAAAAGATATTAATTAAAGGATTATTTGATATACTTCGCTTATGAATGAAAAAAATATATACCTATGTGCTATCAACAATATCCAAAGCGGAACATGTAGTGAAGATTGTGCTTTTTGCACCCAAGCAGTGCGACACAAAGCATCTATAAGCAGATACGACACCAAGACTACAGAGCAGATAGTCGCCCAAGCACTCACAGCCAAAGCAAACAAAGCCGTAGGGTATTGTCTAGTATCATCAAAGGCTACTTTAGACGACACTATGCTAGAGTTTTTGTGCCACACAGCCACACAGATAAAATCAGCAGTAGATATCAATCTTATCGCATGCAACGGTATGGCAAACTTAACACAGCTAAAGCAGTTGAAAAAACATGGTTTTGATAGCTACAATCACAACATAGAAACAGCACAAAACTTCTATCCCAAAGTCTGCACCACACATAGCTGGAGTGAGCGATACGACACATGCGAGAGAGTCAAGCTAGCAGGACTCAAGCTATGTAGCGGTGGTATATTTGGTCTGGGTGAAAGCCACAAAGATAGAGTAGATATGGTATCATCGCTCAAAGAACTCTGCCCGGATAGTTGTGCCATAAACTTCTACCACCCAAACGATGCTTTAAGTATAAAGAGCAACAATATATCACAAGAAGAAGCATTTGGCATGATACGATTTATATCAAATGAACTAAAAAGCACAAAAAAGATCATGATAGCAGGTGGCAGAGAATATATGTTTGGTGTTAACCAATACAAAGTGTTTGACCACGGAGCAAACAGTTTAGTCATAGGCGACTATCTCACGACAAGTGGCGAAGAGGTATCAAAAGAGATACGGACTTTGGAGAGTTTGGGCTACAATATAAAAAGGAGTTGTAACTAATGTCTCATGATGTCTTGCTTATATTGACTGTGTCATTTATAGTATTTATATCGACAATCATCTCTAAGATTACTCGACTACATATAGTGTCTGTGGAGATTTTGCTAGGGTCATTTAGCTTTAGCTTTGGACTTATAGAAGAGAACGAACTGTTTAAGATAGTAGCCGAGCTTGGGTTTTTGTATCTTATGTTTATATCTGGGCTAGAGATAAACTTGCGAGACCTAGCAAAAATACCCAAAAAGATACTACACTTGGGTCTGTTGTATATGGGTCTGTTGTATCTGTTTTCGCTCGCCATCGTGTATCTGTTTGGCTTGCCTGATATATTTATAGTAGCATTTCCGCTCATATCTATAGGACTGTTGCCTATACTTAAAAAGGAGCATGTAGATGCAAAGTGGCTAACTCATGCATTTACTATAGGGCTAGTAGGCGAGATATTGTCTATAGTGGTGCTGACTGTCATAGGTGCTTCTGTGGAGTTTGGCGTGGGATATGACCTATATAGAATACTCACGATACTAGGTTTGCTGTTTGTGTCGTTTTATCTGTTTTATAAAGTTTTCAATTTTTTGGTGTGGTGGTTTCCAGAGTTTAGGACATATATCATGCCACGAAACGATACTTTGGATCAAGATATACGATTTTCTATGATGTTTTTCTTTGTGATGGTATCTGTCATGTTGTATCTGGGACTTGAGCTGGCTTTGGGGGGATTTGTAGCTGGTATATTTGTATCTACATTTTTCAGCCACAAGCATATGCTACACAAAAAGCTCAACTATCTAGGGTTTGGGTGGCTAATACCGATATTTTTCATACATATAGGTAGCACATTTGATATCAAGTTTTTGCTAGTAGAAAATCTCATACTAACCTCACTTTTGATAGTAGCGGTCATGATAACTATACGGATGTTAGCATCGCTGGTGTTTTACAAAAGCTACGAAGTCAAAGGTTCGCTACTCATGGGGCTTTCACACTCTATGCCACTAGCTCTACTCATAGCTGTAGCAACTCTGGCATATGACAACAACTATATCACGATATTTTATTATCTTAGTTTTGTATTTTCTGCTATCGTGCAGATACCTATATCTATGGGACTTATCAAACTTATCGCAAACTTTCAAAAAGGATCATAAACAGCACTAGCAAACTATGGAAATAGTTTGTATATATCTTTTCTATGCAAAAATCTGATAATATCTATGGTATTGTCTTTGTAGCTAAAACCAAGTCTATATTTACCGAGTTTTATACGAAAATAGTCACTATGTGTTTTCAATCTCTTAATATTTAATATGTTTTGTAAATCACGACTTGTCTCTAGTTGATATAAAACTTGTTTTAATTTTTTGGATACAGATATATCATTGAGCTTTTTTATATCTTTTGCAAAACTTTTTTCAAAATTAACAATCATTTAGATGCTGTCTAAAGCTTGAAATATCTCTTTTCGCGATACAAAATCTCTTTTGTGTTCGCTTTTGATCTGTGCTAGAAAATGTGTGTCCTCCAACTCTTTTGTAAGTAAATCATGAATATATTTGTCAATATCTTTAGTATTTGAAAATTTTGCACTTAGACTATCTTCTATAGTCTTGTCATCTATTTGTATTGCTAACATTTTTTCCCTTTTTTGCCTATTGTATCAAAACTAACTTATACTCTATCCAAAAGCCCCAGCTGATATGTGGGGCTTTAAAAACAGCAAACTATCTATGGTGCATAAGTGCCAGTATAAGTAGCTTTGCCTATGATTTGTGAACTATAAGCTGCCTCAAAGCTAGCTCTAGTGTGAGCTGTGCCAGATGGTATAGCCGTAATAGTCTTTAACATATATATAGTGGTTTTGTAAGTGTGATTGCTCGGCGGACAAGGTCCACTATAATCAACTCTTGCATCATATGTGGTTCCCTCTGTAGTCCCTGCCATCGTGCCTATATTTACATTTTCAGCGACACTGGCGATATGAGACGGTATATTGTACAAAGCCCAGTGCTTACAAGCATTTACACCAGTGCCACAATCAGTTGGATGTTCATCATCCATGATGATAGTCGTGCTTTCTATTGTATCTGGTATACCACTCCATGTGTATTGTGGTGATATGTTTGCTCCAGTACAAACATATGTAGCTGGTATCACACCTCCATCTGTATAGCTAGTAGAGGTTATAGGGAAGTCATTGGTTTCCCCCCCCCCACTTGTAGCTGTGCTACTACTTGACGCGCTTCCACTTCCGCTTCCACATCCTGCTACAAATAAAATTGTAGCAACCGATACTAAAATATTTTTGATATTATTCATATTTTCTCCTTTTTTATATTTGTCTGAGTTTAGATATGTTATATCCAAAAACAAACTAAAACATACTATCACAATATTCTTAAACGAACCTTAAAATTTTTGTCTATTTTTACAAGTTTTTTAAACTAAATTCGATACAATACAAAAAAGGACAAAATATTATGACAATATACCCAGCGATTGATTTAAAGGA
>JAOZTH010000034.1:2891-15390 GCA_029939245.1 Arcobacteraceae bacterium | reverse complement strand
ATAACTATATGAGGGGACTAAACAGGTATATAAAGAACAAAGTCAATCAAAAATATCACAACGATACAAGCAAGGATTGCAGATAAAAGCATGCTGTGATCTAGAAGATGAAAATATAAATAACTTAAATAATTTTTACAACACAATAATCACAAAAGATATAGAATATTATAAAAATAATTTTTCACAATTAAAATGCTAAACTTTAAGAATATTTGGATAATATCACACAAAAGGAAAAAAATGCAAGACAATCCCATAGTGGTGCTGGATTTTGGCAGTCAATATACACAACTCATCGCAAAAAGTTTGAGAAAGCTAGGATACTACACTTTGATATCTCCATATTTTGAAAATATAGAGACCATAAAACAACTCAACCCAAAAGGTATAATCCTAAGCGGTGGACCCGCTTGTGTATATGACAAAGATGCCTACAAAGTAGATGATGACATATATGATATGGGCTTGCCTGTGTTTGGTATATGCTACGGAATGCAACTTATCGTCCATAGATTTGGTGGCACAGTAGCTAGAGCAAATCATCACGAATACGGCAAAGCAGAGCTAAAGATAACAACAACAAACAATATATTCAAAAACTTTACAGACCATACAGTGTGGATGTCCCACAGCGACAAAGTAGACAAGATACCAGATGGCTTTGAAGTCATAGCATCTAGCGAAAACTCACCATATGCTATGATAGAAAACAAAGATAAAAATATATATGCATGTCAGTTTCACCCAGAAGTGACACACTCAGCCCACGGCGACAAAATACTGCAAAATTTTGCAAAAGATATATGTGGATGTGAGCGAAGCTGGACTATGGGAAACTTCGCTAAACAAACTATACAAGATATACAGGCAAAAGTAACAAACAAAAAGGTGCTATGTGCTGTAAGTGGTGGTGTAGATAGCTCGGTTGTAGCTACTATACTACATGAAGCCATAGGCGAAAACTTGATATGTGTATTTGTAGACAATGGATTGTTGAGAGAAAATGAAGCTACACAAGTGCAAGATATGTTCACTCAAATCGGCATAAAACTTATAACCATAGATGCTACAAAACTATTTTTGGATAGACTAGATGGTATAATTGACCCAGAAAAAAAACGCAAAATCATAGGCAAGACATTTATAGATCTGTTTGCCATAGAAGCCGACAAACATGACGGTATAGAGTTTCTAGCTCAAGGGACATTATATACTGATATTATAGAGTCAGTATCGGTCAAAGGTCCTAGCAAGACTATCAAATCTCACCACAATGTAGGCGGACTACCAGAAAATCTAAGCTTCAAACTCATAGAACCACTCAAAGAGATATTTAAAGACGAAGTGCGACTTCTAGGAGCTGAGATAGGTTTAAGCCGACAGATGATAGGTAGGCATCCGTTTCCTGGACCTGGGCTGGCTATACGAATCATGGGCAGTGTAGATAGAGCTTCACTGGATATATTGAGATCAAGCGATACTATACTTATAGATGAGCTACGATCAAGCGGGTATTATGACAAAACATGGCAAGCATTTGTAGTGCTACTAAATGTCCGTTCGGTTGGTGTCATGGGAGATAACAGAACCTACGACAACACTATCTGTGTGCGAATAGTAGATGCCGTAGATGGTATGACGGCTACATTTTCAAAAGTTCCTTTTGATATACTTGAAGTTGTCAGCCGTAGAATTATAAATGAAGTAGAAGGTATAAACAGAGTAGTATATGATATTAGCTCCAAACCACCTGCTACTATAGAGTGGGAGTAACAAGTGATACAAGATATACACAAAAACAGCCGACTAGAGATCACAAATGACATAGAGACTTTGAGCTTGTTGCCATTTGGTGATAACTTGTATCATTATGAATACAAAACAAAAGCACTCATAAACAAGATAGACCAAGGTATGGACCAAGAGTCTGGAGAGTTTTTGGCTCTATACAACACTTTTGTAGGAGCTTTGTATGAAAATATTATATATGAACACTTGATGATATATGCAAAATCCAACACATATATAGACAAGTTTATTTTAAAAGGACCACACCAAGACGACCAAAGAAATATCAAAAATGGCTTTTTGATGGACAACAAATCACAAATAGTATTTAAGTCTGGCTACAAAGATATAAGTGAGTTTGATGCTATGTTTTTCTCCAAATGTTCTGTCTATTTTGTAGAGATGACAGTAGTCAAAAATACAATTGACTTGCGAAAACGGCTCAAAAAGAAAAGGTCGCTACTGAGACTTCTTTTTCCTAGATTAAACATACGATGTTTGGTCGTAGTCACCAAGGAAGCTATGGGACTACATATGTTTCCTGACTTTTGCACTATTTGGGCCACCGATATCATAGATGCATATCCTGTGTTAGAAAAGATACGAGACAAAAACTTTGTCAAACAACCTCTCCAAATACAGCAAGACCCAAAGATGGTAGACATATACAGCATAGAAGTTAGCAACTTCAAATACTACTCAACTATCAAGTGGATACTGTATAAGTTAAGCACATTTTCAAGTGTATCGGCTCAAGTTGAGTTTCTCAAAGCTCAAAAAATAGAAAATTATTTTAATATCTATTCAAAGATATTTATATCTTTTATCAGCAAAGAAGAGTTCGGCAAAATATATTTTGAAAAGCTAGACAGCCTCAAAGAGCTCATGACACATGAGTTTATAGATGACCGTGTCTATGTAGCAGTGGAAAAATCATATCAAGACGACTACAAGCTAGTCTATTATGTCCAATACGACAAAAAACTCAAAAAAATAGAACAAAATGAAAAAGGATTTAAGATAAGCGACAAACAGCCCAAAGGCTTCACATACTCGGAGATAAAATTTTTGAAACATCAATTTAAAGAAAAAAATAGGATGACAATGGAAGATATAAAATCGTATAAGGGATTGTTATGATAAGTTTAAAAGATGCTATAAGTTTAGATAAAAATGGACTCATAGAGCTATATGAAATGTTGGACGACAACATAGCAAAAGGCTCACAACACGGTGCATATATAGAGCAGTTGAAAAATGAAAAAATTCAAAAGCTACACAGCGGAGTGCCGATAGCGATAAAAGATATTATCAATGTCAAAGGTCAAGCGATGAGTTGTGCTAGCAATATATTAGACGGCTACATAGCCCCATACAATGCCACAGTCATAGATAAGCTTCTAGCACACGGTTTAGCTCCCTATGGTAGAGCAAATATGGATGAGTTTGCTATGGGTAGTGATACTACTAGTGGGTATTTTGGCAAGACGACAAATCCACACGACAGCACAAAAACAGCAGGTGGAAGTAGTGGCGGAAGTGCCTGTGCGGTAGCTAGTGGACAAGCCGTAGCAGCACTAGGCACAGACACAGGCGGTAGCATACGACAGCCTGCGAGTTATTGTGGAGTGGTAGGTATGAAGCCTACATATGGTAGAGTTTCACGATATGGTATCACGGCTTATTCATCTTCGCTTGATCAGTGTGGTCCTATCACAAACGATGTCCAAGATAGTGCGATATTGTATGATATTTTAAGCGGATACGACAAAAACGACAGCACCAGTGCAAATATAAAAAACGACCCCATAGCACCAAAGATAGATAGCAAACGAAAGCTCAAGATAGCTATAGTAGACCAGTTTTTGGACGATGCTAGTGAGGATATCAAAAAGGCATTTTATGATGTGGTGGAGCTACTCAAAAAAGATGGACACGAGATAATAAACCAAACCATGATGGATACACAGAAGCATATATCGGCTTATTATATAGTAGCAACTGCCGAAGCTAGTGCAAACTTAAGCCGATACGATGGTGTGAGATATGGCAACCAACAGCCAGCAAATAATCTAAAAGAGTTGTATCACAATACCAAGTCAAAAGGATTTGGCAAAGAGGTTCAAAAGCGGATATTGTTAGGGTCGTTTGTGTTAAGCAGTGGGTATTATGATGCCTACTATATCAAAGCACAGAAAACAAGACACATCATCAAAGATGAGTTTGAGACTATATTTCAAACAGCAGACCTGATACTCTCACCAGTAGCACCAACCACCGCTCCTGTCATAGGAGCATACAAAAGTTCGCTTGATATGTATCTAAGCGACATATACACGATATCGGCAAATCTAGCGGGACTACCTGCTATATCTGTGCCTGTATCCAAAGACACGAGCGGTATGCCGATAGGTTTGCAGCTCATAGGCAGAGCATTTGAGGAGCAAACCGTATTTGACGGAGCAAAAAGACTAGAAGAACTAGTAAATTATAAGGACAAAAAATGAAATTATCAAAAAGAGTAGACAGGTTATCGCCATCTATGACGATAGCTATATCGACATTGGCAAACGAGCTAAAAGCACAAGGCAAAGATATACTTAGCTTCAGCACAGGAGAGCCAGACTTTGACACACCACAAGCTATCAAAGATGAGGCATCTGCTTCGTTAGATAGAGGCGAGACTAAATACACAGCAGTAGATGGCACTGTTGAGGTAAAAACAGCTATCAAAAACAAACTCAAGAGAGAAAATGGTTTGGACTATAACCTAGATGGTATCATGGTAAATGTAGGAGCTAAACATAGTTTGTTTAATATCTTTCAAGCTTTGGTAGATCACGGCGATGAGGTCATAGTGCCAGCTCCGTATTGGGTTACTTATCCAGAGTTAGCAAAATATTGTGGTGCGGAACCTGTGATAATCGACACAAGCGACAAGGCAAACTTCAAGATCACACCAAAGCAACTAAAAGATGCTATCACAGACAAGACAAAGATATTGATACTCACGACACCATCAAACCCTACAGGAGCGGTCTATAGCAGACAAGAGCTAGAAGGTCTAGCAGAAGTTTTAAAAAGCACAGATATAACAGTGGTAAGTGATGAGATGTATGAAAAGCTGGTTTACGATGGCACGAAGTTTGTGAGTGTAGCATCTATAAGTGATGATATGTTTGCTAGGACTATCACAGTAAATGGCTTGAGTAAATCAGTCGCTATGACTGGCTGGCGGTTTGGATATCTTGCTACGACAGACAAAAATCTACAAAAAGCTATGAAAAAACTCCAAAGTCAAAGCACTTCAAATATCAACTCTACGACTATGGCTGCATCGATAGTAGCTTTAGATGGCAAAGTAGATGACGATATAGAAAATATGAGAAAAGAGTTTGAAATTAGGAGAAACATAGCATTTGAAATGTTTAATGACATAGAGGGTCTGTCGGTGCAGAAGCCAGACGGGGCATTTTATCTGTATGTAAACATAGAAAAGATAGAAAAAGATAGCCTAAAGTTTTGCGAACAACTACTAGAACAGACAGGAGTGGCATGTGTACCAGGTGTGGCATTTGGACTAGACGGCTATGTTCGGTTTTCTTTTGCTACGAGTTTACCTAATATCAAAGAGGGTATAGACCGTATAGAAAATTATATAAAGGAGAGAGCATGACAAAAATAGCGATAAATGGACTAGGTAGGATAGGGCGATGTGTAGCAAAGATAGTTGCCAGCAGAGATGATGTCCAGCTAGTAGCGGTCAATGCTACTGGCGAGGAGCATATGATACAATACAACTTGCGATATGACTCGGTGCATGGAGTAGATGAGACTATAGAGGTCAAAGATGGCTATGTCCATATCGGCAAAGACAAAGCACAGCTTTTTTCACACCGAGACCCTGCGAAAATAGACTTTGCTTCTTGCGGAGCGGATGTAGTGCTAGAGTGCACTGGAGCATTTTTGACCAGCGAGCTTGTGCGACCGTTTATAGACAATGGCACCAAAAAGGTAGTCATGTCAGCTCCAGCGAAAGACGACACTCCTACATATGTGATAGGTGTAAATGACAGCGACTACAAAGGCGAGCAGATAGTATCAAATGCCTCATGCACTACAAATGCTCTAGCCCCCATAGCCAAAGTGTTGGACGATAACTTTGGTATAATAGAAGCGCTCATGACGACTATCCACTCATATACAGGAAGCCAACCTATACTAGACAGCAAACATAGCACTGATCCGCGAAAATCTAGAGCAGGAGCGGTAAACTTGATACCAGCATCTACAGGAGCTGCTAGAGCTATATCAAAGGTGTTGCCAAATTTAGCAGGCAAGATAAACGGACAAGCTGTGCGAGTGCCTACACCAAATGTATCTATGGTGGATTTGACAGTCCATTTGCAAAAGTCCGTGACAGTCCAGAGCATAAACCAAGCACTCACAAAAGCATCACAAACCACGATGAAAGGCATACTTGGTATAGATGATATGTTTCGTGTAAGTAGTGATTTTGTAGGTTCAAGTTATAGCACAGTAGTGCCACTAGATACTACACAAGTAGCTTCAAAAAATATGGCAAAAGTGTTAAGCTGGTATGACAACGAATGGGGATATAGCACCAGACTAGTAGATATGGCAGTGAAAATCTGCCACTAGAAGTTGTGTATTATATAATCACAAGTTATACAAGCTAAATTATATCTATTTGTGAGAAACTTTAATCCTATTTTGATATAATTCTTTACTTTAAAATAAGGAGCCGATATGTTTAAACAAACTATCAAAATAATCGCAGTGTTGTCTGTCGTTTTATTTGCATCAACGGGATGTGAACAAAAACAAAAGACTGAAGAGAAGCCAGCTAAAGTGGTCGAGAAAAAGGCAGAAGCACCCAAAGGGAACTTCGCTACTATAGGAACTGGTGGAGTCACTGGTGTGTATTACCCATCGGGTGGAGCTATATGTAGACTTGTCAACAAAAACAAAAAAGAACATGGTGTTAGATGTAGTGTAGAATCAACAGGTGGTTCAGTATACAATATCAACACTATAAGAGCAGGAGAGCTAGACTTAGGTGTAGCTCAATCAGACTGGCAGTTCCATGCATACAATGGCACTAGCAAGTTCAAAGACAAAGGTCCATTTAAAGACCTTCGGTCAGTATTTTCACTTCATGCAGAACCATTTACTATGGTAGCTAGAAAAGACTCAGGTATCAAAACACTTGACGACATCAAAGGCAAAAGAGTAAATATTGGAAATCCAGGTTCAGGACAACGTGGAACTATGGAGACACTTATGAAAGCAAAAGGTTGGGACAAATCATCATTTGCACAAACTTCAGAGCTAAAAGCAGCAGAGCAAGCAAAAGCACTATGTGATAACAAAATCGATGTTATGGTATATGTGGTTGGGCATCCATCTGGAGCTATCAAAGAAGCTACTACTACATGTGAAAGTATACTTGTAAATGTAACAGGACCAGAAGTTGACAAGCTAATAGCAGACAACGACTACTACAGAGCAGCTAAGATACCTGCTGGTATGTATGCAGGCAATCCTGCTGATACTGCTACATTTGGTGTAGGAGCTACAGTCGTAACTTCTGCAAAAGTGCCAAATAATGTTATATACAATATTGTAAAAGCGGTATTTGAAAATTTTGATTCATTTAAAAAGTTTCACCCAGCATTTGCTCATCTTACAAAAGAACAGATGATCAAAGACAGTTTATCGGCTCCACTACATGATGGTGCAGTTAAATACTACAAGGAAGCTGGCTTGATGTAAGCTAGTTTTTTCTCATCTTGACTATATTGTCAAGATGAGGAAGTTTAAAATTTAAAATAAAGCACCACTTATGATGTTTTATTTTGAGTTTTTGGTCTTTGATATCTTTTAAAGTTTCATATATTCTCATATTTTTATAAAGGATGACAAATGAGCAAAGAGATCAAAGCAGACCAATACGAGATAGGCACTAGAGACCCATCTAGCAAACTGATAACCAACTTTATAATATATCTAGCGATAACTTGGTCGCTGTTTCAACTATATGTATCATCGCCACTTGTTTTGGAGTTTACTCCTTGGATGAATATAGATATGGTCAAGAAGTTTCACCTTATGTTTGCTGGATTTTTAGCTTATTTAACTTATGTGCCATACAAAAGAGCGCCATCTGCTCATATACCTATATATGACTGGATTTTGGGTGCTTTGCTTATCGTCTCTGTGTTGTATTTTATGTTTGAGCAACTTTTTGCTCCTGTAGCATTTGAGATGAGACTAGGTGTGCCAAATCAGACAGATATACTGTTTGCTATCATAGGATTGGTGCTGTTGCTTGAGGCTACTAGACGGTCACTTGGACCACCTCTCATGATAGTGGCGACTTTAGCTGTAGTTTATGCTTGGCTTGGAGCTGGCGATTATGGTGGGGCATCTATATCCAAGATAGTTTCTCATATGTGGATCACTACTGAAGGAGCCTTTGGTATAGCTATCGGTGTATCTGCGTCTATGGTGTTTTTGTTTGTGCTTTTTGGCAGTTTGTTAGACAGAGCAGGAGCTGGTAATTACTTCATAAAAGTAGCTTTTGCACTTATGGGACACTTCCGTGGTGGTCCTGCCAAAGCAGCAGTAGTCAGCTCAGCTATGACTGGTATGATATCTGGCTCATCTATAGCAAATGTAGTAACCACTGGCACATTTACTATACCGCTTATGAAAAAAGTAGGCTTTTCGGCAGAAAAAGCTGGAGCTATAGAGGTGGCATCGTCTACCAACGGACAGCTCACTCCTCCTATCATGGGGGCGGCTGCATTTTTGATGGTGGAATATGTGGGCATACCATTTATAGAGATCATCAAACATGCATTTCTACCAGCTGTCATATCATATATCGCTTTGATATATATAGTGCATTTGGAAGCAAAAAAAGCCGATATGAAAGGGCTTCCAAGAGTATACAAGATGGACAAATGGGGCAAACTCATAGGAGTGCTATCTGTCGTATCTGTGTTAGGATTTTTGACATTTGTGTTGCCACCGTTGTTGGAGTTTATCAAGTCAATAAGTGGTGAAAATTATCTAGTAGCAGTGCTAGGACTTGTGGGATTGTTGTATGTTTATCTGGTATATGTAGCCTCAAGAGTGCCTGATCTAGATACAGATGAGCTGGAGCATTTGCCACAGGTTCGTCCTACTGTGCTGTCTGGGTTGCACTTTTTGTTGCCTATCGTTGTGTTGGTTTGGCTGCTGACTTATGAGCGACTTTCTCCTGATCTGTCGGCATTTTGGGCGACTGTGTTTATGGTATTTATCATACTAACTCAAAAACCTATCTTGGACTTTTTTCGCAAAAAAGAGAAGATATTTGGACGAGTTAAAGATAGTTTCAAAGATCTAAAAGCCGGCTTGATATCTGGAGCTTCAAATATGGTAGGCATAGGAGTAGCTACGGCAGTCGCTGGTCTCATCGTAGGCACAGTGACACTTACTGGCATAGGTCAAGTAGTCATAGGTTTGGTTGAGACGGTTAGTGGTGGAAATATATTTATCATACTTGTCTTGACAGCAGTTATTAGCTTGATATTGGGTATGGGATTGCCTACTACTGCCAACTATATAGTGGTGTCGTCGCTTATGGCTCCGGTCATAGTGAGCTTAGGTGCTTCTGCTGATATAGCTATACCACTCATAGCCGCACATATGTTTGTGTTTTATTTTGGTATATTAGCCGATGATACTCCGCCAGTGGGTCTAGCCGCATTTGCCGCCGCCGCTATATCCAAAGGCGACCCTATCAAAACTGGTATCCAAGGTTTTACATACGATATGAGGACAGCTATATTGCCGTTTATGTTTATATTTAACACACAGCTTCTCATGATAGGTATAGAAAATGTGTTTGAGTTTATCATGGTAGTAGTCAGCTCCATACTGGCCATGCTTATATTTGCAGGAGCTACTCAAGGATACTGGATAGCAAAAAATCGTTGGTATGAGACTATAGCATTGCTGGCATTGACATTTTTGCTGTTTCGTCCCGGATTTATATGGGACAAGATACAGCCACCATATGACGAGCTAGATGGTGCCATGATATTTGAAGTAGCCAAAAATCAGCCAAAAGAGGAGCGACTCCAGTTTGTAGTTAGTGGCACTACTATAGATGATATAGATAGGACATATACATTTTCTGTGGATCTAAAAGATGGCAACACAGGCAAAGAGAGACTGCTAAACTCTGGGCTTATGATGGATACTATAGATGGGCGAGCGGAGATTATGATGGTAAATCCAGGTATCAGCAAACAGATGGAAGCTATCAAAGTAGCCGGAGTTGATAGTGGCTGGACTATAGACAAAGTCAAAGTAAAAGCAGATAGGATTAGCAAACAGATATTGTTTATACCTCTATTTATGATGATATTTTTCATAGGATATATTCAAGCAAAAAGATTGAAGAGAGAAACAAACCAAAAACATGCGATATAGCATACAAAAAAACCTCTAAAATAGTTTAGAGGTTTTTGAGTTGTTTATCCATATTGATATTGATACATTTTTTGCATCTGCTCACAGGATAGGCACAGATATATACGACAATATACCTATAGCCGTAGGTGGCAGGAGCAATCTTGGTATATTTGACATAGCAAAGCAACATCGCAAACTTAGTCGTATAGATGGGGCATTTTCTAGCTCTATATTGAGCTACAACACAAACAAAAGTTTCGAAGAGTATTTTATAGACAAAGATGGTCGAACTAGAGGTATCATCACCACAGCATCGTATGAAGCTAGAGCTTATGGTGTCAAAACTGCCATGAGTGTGGCGGAGGCTTTGAGAGTTTGTCCTGTGTTAAAGGTGCTGCCACCAAACTATCCTTTGTATCATGAGCTGTCATACAAACTCAAAAATCTACTCCTAGAGCATATACCAGCTATAAGCCAGTTTAGTATAGATGAGTTTTTTTGTGATATATCTGGCTATATAGATGACGACAAGGCAGAGCAGTTTGCTCTAAATCTACAAAATATCATCACAAAAGAGCTTCATATACCAGTGTCTATGGGTATATGCAATGCAAAGATGCTATCAAAAGTAGCTACCAACTATGCCAAACCTTATGGTGTGAGATATATAAAACACGACCATATAGATGAGTTTATAGAGGATATACCTATAGTAAAGTTTCCCGGTATCGGTAGAGGATATTTCCGTAAACTTTCACAGCTAAATATCAAAACTTTGCTAGACATAAAACAACACAAAGAGACACTGTATAAGTGGGGCAAACACGGAGTATGGCTATACAAAGCTACACAAGGTATGGACACAGAGAAACTATCGACACAGACGACAGCCAAAAAGTCCATAGGCTTGGGCAGGACATTTGACCCTATACAAAGTAGGGCAGAGATACGAAGACGACTTATGATACTTTGTAGGCATATAAACTTTTTGTGTCATAACCAAAAGTTATACCCAAAAAGCTATGAGCTGAAGATTATGTATGAATACGGCGACAAACAAAAGTTAAACTACAAATCACACGAGCCATACAGCGAAAAAAATTTCAAACAAATAGTAGCAGAACTTTTCTCACAAATAGATACAAACATAAGCAGAGCGATAATCCAGCTAAATATCACAGTATCACAACTACAAAGAAGACAATCTATAGAAAATCTTTTTTCACATAACAGGGCAAATATAGATGAGACTACACATGATATACGACAAAAATATGGTATAGATATATTGAAAACAGGGGCAGAGATGATCAAGTATCGGTAAATTTTGCGAAAACAGAGTTGTTTTAAATATAATATACTATAATATACCACAAAAAGGAGAAAGTATGAATATGTTTATAAAATATATAGTAGTGTTGGCAGTGTTGTCAACTTCGATGATGGCAGTGAGTGATGCCGAGTTTGAGGCGATGAAAAAAAAGATAGACTCACTAGAAAAGCAAGTATCAAACAACAAAAAAGCATCTGGTGCGGACAATCTAAAGTGGAGTGTGGATTTTCGCACAGCGGTAGACCAGATAGAATACAAGATGGCAGACGAAGAGACAGAGTATAAAAACGATGCACTTCTCACCAACAGATTGTGGCTAAATGCAGCCTATGCACCTACAGACAATATGTCGTTTCGAGCTAGGTTATCATATCTCAAGGCTTATGGAGCAGAAGCAAACAACAACCAAAGAGGCACTGGCAATGCTAACTTTGACTGGGTATCAAATGAAAACATCCAAGGCGACAACAGTATGAACCTCAAGCAGGCATTTTGGTTATATCGCAACGATACATTTCTAGGAGCAGATATACCATGGACAGCTAGTATAGGCAGACGACCATCGACCGATGGTTTGCTAGCTAACTACAGAGAAGATCAAGGCAGACAATCGCCACTATCACATGTAGTCAATGTAGAGTTCGATGGTGCGAGTTTTAGATGGAACTTGGATAAAGTTATACCACTAACTGGAGCATGGATCAAACTATGTCTAGGACGAGGTGTCACAAATGCTACAAATAGATTTTCACAAAATGGAGCTGACTATTCAACTGATAAAACATTACACCAAGACTCAAATATGGCTGGAGTGATAGCAGCTTTGTATGATGATGGTCAATACTCATTTCATATAAACTATGCAAAATCAACCAATCTTATAGG
>JAOZTH010000034.1:0-2791 GCA_029939245.1 Arcobacteraceae bacterium | reverse complement strand
ATGATGGTCAATACTCATTTCATATAAACTATGCAAAATCAACCAATCTTATAGGTTATCATAGCGATGGTGTTGGTTATCTACAAGCAGATGGAAATTATAGCAACGGCTCTACTTCGCCATTGGTTTTCAAAGATCACGGCGGTATGAGTTGGACAACTGGGCTTATCAAGATAGACGGTATAGGAAACGAGATAGCTGATTTCCTAGATGATACTACATTTTTTGTATCATTTGCACAAAGCAAAAGTGACCCAGATGAAGTATTTCATATGCTAGGTAGTGATGAAGAGCAGACAGGACAATCAACTTGGGTAGGTTTGATCATGCCAGACGGTATAAGTGAAGATGGCAAGATAGGTTTCGAGTGGAACAAAGGTAGTGAATATTGGAGAAGTATGACTTATGGTGAGGATACCATGATAGGCAGTAAAATTGCCGCTCGTGGAACTGCTGTAGAAGTGTATTATTTCAAACCACTGACCAAAGCGTTGAGTGCTAGTATCCGATATACTAGTATCAAATACGACTACAGCGGAAGCAATGGTTTCTTTGGAAATGCAAGTGCACCACAAGAGATAAAAAAAGATATGCGAAATGCAAGCGGAACTGTAGCCGAAGCTACAGATTTGCGAGCATATTTACGATATAGATTTTAGTATCTTATAAATTTAGGACACTTTTTGGGTGTCCTATGGCAAAATACACAAGAGACGATCGTAGTTTTCAAAACATTTGATCATCTCTTTTTTTGATAATGCAAGATATTTGACAAGATAGTTTCTATCTTGTCAAATACTTCTATAGCTAGCTTTATGCCTTCGACTACATCATCTTCATTGTTTGGGTATTCGTGGGTTAGTTTGTTTCGTAGTTTTCTATACTCCATCCAATCACTAGCTTGATCAATAATATCAAATCTCTCTAACTTGTCCAACAGATCCAACAACGACATATTGTCTTTGTATTCTCCTATCTCATCTAAAAATACCTTAAACAACTTTTCGCCCATCATCTCTTGAAGCTTGATAAATCTATATATAAAAGTATCTACAACTTTCACTTTTTCAAACTCCTCAAATATCTCACTGTCTATATCTTGCCATGATTTTATCTCTAGTAGGGCTTGTGTGGCTCTGCTTTTGTGTAAATTGATCTTGTCTATAATATCGTCTGTCATAGCTCTATGCCTTCTTTGTTTGCTGTTTGAAATATAGCTTGATGTTTTGTCCAAGGATTTTCAAATACCATATCTATCTTTCTGTCTATACCTTTGATCTCACATCGTGCTAGTATCTCTATCTGTGTCTGTAGCGACACATGCTCTTTTGTCTTGACCAATATATCTATATCGCCACCTTTTTTGTCGTCATAAACTCTACTGCCAAAAAGTATCACAGTAGGATTTTTGATATATTGTTTGATAGTTTCTTTCAATATAGACACAGTTTGAACGGACAATCGCATATGCTTTTCCTTTTTATTGTGTCCTATTATATCAAAACAGTATAAAATCCAACTAGCAAATAGCCAAAATTTATATTATTTTGATAAAATACAACATAAGGACAAATATGAAACCACAAACACCACTAGATATAGCACTAGCACATAGTATGACAGTAGATGAATATCAAAAAGCGGTAGATATATTGGGGCGTGAGCCAAACTACACAGAGATAGGAGTCATATCTGCTATGTGGAGTGAGCATTGTAGCTACAAGTCATCTACAAAATACTTGAGAGGCTTTCCTACTGTCGCACCATGGGTGATACAAGGTCCCGGTGAAAATGCAGGTGTAGTGGATATAGGAGATGGCTATGCTGTAGTATTTAAGATGGAATCACACAACCACCCTAGCTTTATAGAACCATACCAAGGAGCCGCTACTGGAGTGGGTGGTATCATGAGAGATGTATTTACTATGGGAGCGCGACCCATAGCTAGTATGAACTTGATACAATTTGCCCATATAGACGAGCAGACCAAAACTGCTAAACTACACAGGCGACTTTTGCGAGGAGTGGTAGATGGTATAGGCGGATATGGCAACTGTATGGGAGTGCCTACTATAGGCGGGTCTGTAGGGTTTGAGAGCTGTTATGCTGGCAACAATCTTGTAAATGCCTTTAACTTAGGGCTGGTCAAAACAGATGAGATATTTCTAGGACTTGCCAAAGGTTTAGGCAATCCAGTCATATATGCAGGTAGCAAGACAGGGCGAGATGGACTAGGTGGTGCGGTCATGAGTAGTAGTAGCTTCACAGCAGACAACAAATCGTTGCGACCTACAGTCCAAGTAGGCGACCCATTTACAGAGAAACTGTTGCTCGAAGCTTGTCTGGAGTTATTTCAAAAGGACTATATCATAGGTATCCAAGACATGGGAGCAGCAGGACTGACTAGCAGTTCGTTTGAGATGGCAGGGCGAAGTGGCAGTGGTATGAAACTATATCTTGACAAAGTGCCAGCTCGTGAAAGCGGTATGTCGGCATATGATTTTATGCTTAGCGAATCACAAGAACGCATGCTAATATGTGCCAAAAAGGGCTGTGAACAAAAGGTCATAGATATATTTCACAAGTGGCAACTAGATGCGGTCAATATAGGCGAAGTGACCGATACGGGCGATATGGAGCTGTATTTTGATGGCGAAAAGGTAGCAAACATACCTATACAACCACTGAGTGAAGAGGCCCCAGTGTTAGATAGACCAGTAAGCAAACCAAAATATTTAGACACTATAAAAGATATAAATATGACAAAAGAGTTGTCTATGCAAGCTATATT
>JAOZTH010000033.1:11073-15450 GCA_029939245.1 Arcobacteraceae bacterium | reverse complement strand
ATATCACCAAGTATCTATTTTGTATAACAAAAATAGGGCAAAGACAATGTGGATAATATGTGGATATTAGATATTATAATATCCACAAATGATAAATATATCCACATCGTAGGTTTAGTGGAGTTTATTTAACATTATTATGATATAATCCACAAAAAAATATAATATATATAAAAGGTGGATATATGAGTGATATAAGAGAGATAAAAAGGTCCTTGAATGATATGGGTATAAGTCAAACAAAACTGGCAGAGATACTAGATAGCAACTTAACCACAGTTAACAACTGGTTTAGTAGAGGTAGTATCCCACGAAAACACACAGACAAGATAGCCCAGCTACTAGCAAACAGCTCCACGAAGCACAACACGGCAGCTAATATATCGCAACACAGTCTCATAGAGCCGCAAAACAGCCCAAATATGCCTATAAGTGAGGTGGATATGGACTATAACCACAAAAAGCCTCAAAAAAGCCACGACAGAGATAGTTATACACAAGCACCACAAGATATCTCAAAAGAACCCAAAAATAGCCTAGATGATATAGCACGAAAGAATAGGGCGACTATAGACACAGGTATATCTCATATAAATCTACAAAACATCAACGACAGCACAGCAGATAGCTTTGCTTTTGATATATCGTTGACACCCCTTAAGAGCAAACAAAATATCAAATGGGACAAAATAGGAGACAATATCCACATTATAGATACAAATGTGGATAGATACAGAGGCGATGGATTGTATTATCTACAATATCCACATAAATATATATTTGTGGATATTGTATATCTACCATTTGAGCAGTGCTATAGCATAAAGGGGCTAAAAGAGTTTAACAATATCCAACTGTTAAAAGATATTCACCATACCATAAAAGGCAAGGTAATTTACAAGATAACTAAACTATGAGGATATTATTGTTTGATGATATATCGATGCATATTGTCATAAGACACCTATATAGATTGTTGCAGATGTCTTTAAAAGTTTTTATTATTCGTTGATAAGTTTATCAACACTATATTCTAGCTCTTTTTTGAAGTTTTCATTGTCTGTATTTTCTAGCATCCAGTCTATGTATTCCATATTTTTATCACAAATATCCACCAGCTTCTCGCCTTTGTATTTGCCAAATGGCATAACCTCTATGAGCTTGGGCTTGTTTGTGCCACTATTTGCCGGTTTATTATAAGTTTTTTTGTCATTATTATAAGGTTTATATGGTTTTTTGTCGTTTTCGCCTGTGTTTAGGGCTTTTATCGTATGTATCATATCTTCATCATCTGTATTTTCTACAAGCCATCGCAGGTATGACCTATCTATAACGTATATATCTTGTATTGTCTTGCCACTATGTTTGCCGAAGTTTATCTTGTATATCGTTGCAGGTTCGTTTGAAAGCTGAACCAACTTTTCCATAGGGTTTTCGCCTACATATTTCTCTCGCACGACAGCTACAAGCTTTGACAACAGTAGCTTCATGACTAGCACATCGCCTATAGCATCGTGAGCTTTGACCTCTATGCTGTGTTTGGCAGCTTCGGTTTGCTCCTCCTTGTATAACCCTAGACTATACCGCAGATATTGGAGCTTGTGTTTGTTTTCGTTTGGTAGCAGATGTCTAGCACAACGAAAAGTATCTATGAGTTTGAGCCTGTTTTGGAACCCCTCTTTTGCTATCATACTTAAGTCAAACTTGATATTGTGAGCTATAAGATAGTTGTCGTTTGTGTTCAAAGTATTGAGCTCTTTGAAAAAGTTTGTATCTATAAACTTTGGCTTGCCTACAAGCTTATCTGGAGTGATACCGTGTACCATCATAGCATCTACAGGTATATCTATATCCACAGAACACAGCTCATCATGGACTTTTGTACTGTTTTTGCCATCTATTATCATAGCTCCTACTTGTATCACTCTGTCCTGTTTTGCTACTCCTGTAGTCTCCGTGTCAAATAAAATATAGTGTGCCATAGGTTTCCTTAAACATTTTTCGGTATAATACCCAAAAATTATAAAAGGAAAACAATGGTTCAAACAATCAACCTAAAAAAGACATTTGGAGCGAGAGTATTATTTGAAAATATTAGCTTAAAACTAGACGGAGGCAAACGATATGGACTCATAGGTGCCAACGGTGCTGGCAAGACTACATTTCTAAATATGCTCATAGGAAGTGAAGATATCACTAGTGGAGAAGTGCAGTTTGCTGGTGGCAAAAAGGTAGGCTCTCTGTCACAAAATCAGTTTGCATTTGAGGATTTTACTCTATCTGACACCGTGTTGTATGGCAACAGGCGACTATATGATGCTACAAAGAAAAAAGAGGAGCTATATATGGTAGAATACACGGACAAGATAGGCGAAGAGCTAGGAGAGCTTGAGATGGTCTGTGTAGAGGAGGACCCTACATATGAGTGTGATGTTAAGATTACCAAGATACTGGAGTCGCTAGGGTTTGCTGCTTCTTTGCACAGCGAACTTATGAGCACGATAACTGGCGGCGACAAATTCAAAGTGCTTTTAGCTCAAGTGTTGTTTCCGCGACCTGAGATATTGTTTCTCGATGAGCCTACGAACAACTTGGATATGGGGACTATATCATGGCTAGAAAACCAGCTCAAACGGCACGAAGGCACTATGGTAGTGATATCGCATGACAGACACTTTTTAAATGCTGTTTGCACCAACATACTAGATGTGGACTTCAAAAGCATACGAGAGTTTAGTGGCAACTATGACAACTGGTATATAGCATCTACCGTCATAGCCAAACAAAACACGATAGACAGAGACAAAAAACTCAAAGAAAAAGAGCAGTTAGAGGACTTTGTGAGACGATTTAGTGCCAATGCTTCCAAAGCCAAACAAGCCACCAGCAGACAAAAACAGCTAGAAAAACTAAATGTTCAAGCGATACAAGTCAGTAGCAGACGAGACCCATCTATAGTATTTAGACAAGAAAAGCCCATAAGCAAAGAGATACTTAGCTTCAAAAATATCTGTAAATCTTATGAAAAAAAAGTCCTAGACAACCTAAGCTTGACTGTAGAAAAGGGCGACAAGATAGCCTTGATAGGTGAAAATGGTGTCGGCAAGACTACATTGTGTGAGATACTTATGGACAACTTAAAACCAGACAGCGGAACAGTCAGCTGGGGTGCTACGGCTACGGTCAGCTACTTTCCGCAAAATACCACGGATAAGATAAAGGGGGATATAACCCTATACAACTGGCTGAGAGATTTTGATAGAGATGCCGATATTAGTGAGATACGAAACTGCTTGGGTCGTATGTTGTTTAGTGGCGATGAACAAGAAAATTCGGTCATCAAATGCTCTGGTGGAGAGAAACATCGTATGATGTTGAGCAAAATAATGCTAGAAAAACGAAACTTCCTAGTCCTAGATGAACCTACAAATCACCTTGACCTAGAAGCTATCATCGCGTTGGGCGAGGCATTGCACGAATATGAGGGGCATTGTATCGTAGTTTCACATGACAGAGAGCTACTAGATGCCTATGCAAACAGGATTATCAAGCTAAACACAGATGGCACTGTGGTTGATTTTCGTGGAACTTATGAGGAGTTTTTAGAAGCAGGGCATTAGAAAAAAACGGATAACTATTTTTGCTTATCTGTTTGCCTTCTGTGCCTTATTTTAATTGTTCAGTTATATCATTTGAGCGAGGATCGTGTAAAAAATCTTTTGTTGTAGTTATAACCCATACTTTCTTGTATTTGTCTTTTTTTGCATAATCATTTTTTGCGATTTTCACAGGCACTTCCAATGCTTTAATTATTTTGCCTTTTTGATCGAACAAAACGACTATTAAATAATCAAAATCCCAAGACCTTATGCCTCCAAGTGCTGTTGATGTAGTGTTTTTTAATTTTCTTGCTTTGACTTGATACTTGAGAGTTTTATCGTTTTTTACTACTTTTACATCATAACTTTTTTCCCCTGATTTGTAACGCTCACCATCATAGGATTTAGCAACTATATATTCTGCATAATCTCCAACAGGATTACTAGTTCTATCAAGTTTATCGCCTAATGCATTTTCAGCATGATTATATTCTAGCCAAACTGTTTTTAAATTTGGTTTTGATGCACATCCTGTAACCATAAGCAATGTTATAGTTATCAAACAAGATATACTAAATTTTTTTATTTTCATATTTTTCCTTTTCTTGCCTAACTATTTAATTAGTGAGTTAAACTTGTTAGATTATATCCAAATATACTTACACTTACTAAAAAAATTCTTTATTTTAGATAATCCTATTTAAATAGGATTATCAAACTCACCACTCAAAACTCACCACTTAGCACTCACCACTCAAAACTTAACACTCAAAACTTA
>JAOZTH010000033.1:0-10973 GCA_029939245.1 Arcobacteraceae bacterium | reverse complement strand
CACTCAAAACTCACCACTTAGCACTCACCACTCAAAACTTAACACTCAAAACTTATCACTTAGCACTTAACACTCACCACTCATATCACATATCATCCATCATATTTGCAGCCGTCTTTAGCTTGTCATTGTCAAAGTGTGTATATATCTTTGATGTATCAAGCGATGAGTGACCTAGAGCCTCTTGGACTAGTATCAGGTCTTGGCTTTTGTTGTATAGAAGTGTAGCAAAGCTATGCCGTAGCATATGGGCTCCGTTTTTCTCTTTTTTGATACCACAACTTCTCAATATATTTTCTACACATCTACTAACATATGACTGCAACAAGCGACTTCCGCTTTTGGTGCAAAATAGGGCATCGCTTTGGCATGTTCGTTTATCTAGCCACATTTGCAAGTCATTTTTTATGTGGGCAAGTTTCAGCAGCACTGTGCGATGTTTGTTACCTTTGCCGACTATTTTTATAGTGAGATAGCCATCTTTTTCTATGATATCTTTGATATTGATATTTATAGCTTCGCTTACTCTTATGCCTGTATATAGGATTATCTTGATTATGAGCCTGTTTCGTGCTTGGATTTGGGGCTTAAAACTATAGGTATCGATAGCTACTATAAACTTCTTTATCTCGCTTTCATCCATAAATGACGGTAGTTTGACACCGCTACGACCACTTATACCACCCCAGCCTTTGAGTTCTATACGATATATATGCGATCTTCCGTCATCGTCTTGGTTTTGTTTGTCCAAAAAGCCGAAAAATCCCAACACCGCTATACGGTAGTTTTTTTTTGTAGCATCGCTCAGGCTTGCTGTGTTTGATACTAGAAACTCACTCAAAAACTCTTCATCTATATCTTTGAGTGTGTCGCTGTCGTAGTTTTGATAGATATAGTTATATAGCTTATCAAGTGGATGAAAGTAGGTCGCTACACCTATCAAGCCATTGTTTCGTATATCTTTTATAGTCTGTTTTAACTTATCCATATTTTCACAATCTTTTTTCAGTGTTTGTATTGATACCATTAGCTTATCTTGACTTTTGACTTGTCTGTTTGATAGTGAGTTTATCTTTGACCGCATAAACTGTTTGATCCAAAAAAACAACGAGTTAGTTATATCGCTTTGGCAGTCTATATTATATCGCATAACCACCCCAAAAATATATTAGAGTATTGAAAACTATAATTTTCAAACTTTTGTCACTCTTCATATCGAGCTATCCATATCTATGGCATATGCCCCACCTGTGATAGTATGCAAAAAATTTAACAGTCCATTTGTATCCATAGACCTGATGACTAGCTCATATCGAAAATGGTTTGCTATCTTTGATATCTTGCATATATCTGCTTTTACTATAGCTATGCTACTATATCGCTCATCTTTTACTCTTGCTACTAGCTCATCTAAACATGCTCTAGCTTTGGTCTGTGTCTTGTGTCTGCATACGACTTTGGCTAGTCGTATCTTTGGTGGATACAACTCCTTGCGAAACTCTAGCTCGTGTGCTAGAAACTCTTTGTAGTCGCTTTGGTTTAGATAATAGTCAAAAAACTCGTGATTTTTCGTAGATATCACCACTTCGCCTTGAGTTTTTCTCCCTGCCCTACCAGATACTTGTATCGCCATAGTGATAGCCAGTTGTCTAGCTGTGTAGCTATCCATATTGAGTATAGAGTCAAGCCCTAGTATGATGACAAGATTTACATTGTGATAGTCGTGTCCTTTTGATATCATAGATGTGCCGACAAGTATATCTATCTTTTGGTCGTTGAACTCTTTGAGTCTCTTTTTTAACTGTGTGTTTGTCTTGATCTTATCGCGGTCAAACTGCCGCACTACTTTGTCTTTGTACAGCTCTTGAAGTTGTGTGGCTACTTGGGCTGTGCCTACTATGTTATTTGTTACTACCCCTACTTTACATGACGGACAGATATCAGGTATCTTTTCGCTCCAGCCACAATAGTGACATCGCAGAGCTTTCAAGCTGGTATATAGACTCATACTCACAGAACAATAGGGACACTCAACCGCCTTGCCACAGTCGCTACATACTTGGTATTTGAAGTTGGCACGAGTAGGTACATATACCATGATTTGTCCACTGTTTTGTAGGTTTTGTGTGATTTTGCTGGTAAATATATCATCAAGTATATTTGTGCTTTTTGTTAGTGTGATATTGTTTTGGTTTTGAAAATATTTTTGCTGTAGTCTATAGTGTGGCAGTTTAAAAAAAGAGGATATAGATGGTGTAGCACTTCCTGCTATTAACTTGATGTCAAACTTTTTTGCCATATATATAGCTATATCTTTGGCATTATATCTGGGTTTGTTGTCTGCTTTGTAGGACATATCATGCTCTTCATCTACTATGATTAAACCCAGTTTTATATAGGGCAAAAACAGTGCCGACCTAGCACCGACTACTATTTGGACCGCTCCTGTCTGTAGGTCATCTATGGTTTGGAGTTTTTGTTTTTTGGTTATCTTGCTATGCCACACGGCTACACTATCACCAAACACCGCTTGAACTCGCTGAAGCATCTGTGGGGTGAGCGATATCTCTGGTATCATAAAGACAGCTTGCTCTGCTTTTGCTACTGCTTGTGCTATAGCCTTGAGATACAAAACAGTCTTGCCACTGCCAGTATCACCAAACAGCAACGATATATTGTGATTTTCTACAAATGTATATGCTTTGGCTTGATGGACAGTTAGCTCTCCTGTGTCGGCACAGATTTTTTTGTCTGGTTTGTATCTTAGTTGGTCATCATATAGACCAAACAAACCTATAGCCTCGCCCATACTACATACATAATATTCACCGATAAATTTCGCAGTTGTCAGCATATTTTTACTGGCAAATTTTTTTGTAATTTGTGCTATTTTTTTGCATTTATAGGCAGGCTTATCTATTTTTTCTATCACAACTGCTGTTTGAAGTTCTTTTCTGTAGCCCAATGGCACCAACACTTCTCGTCCTATATTTACAGGCATATCGCTCATATATGTAAGTGATTTAAGGGGTGATTTAACTATACAAACTTCATAATAATTCACTGGTTTAGCTCATCACAGCCGCTTTGTGCTATATGTTGGCATATAAACGACCCATCTGTTTGTGAGTATTTAAATTTCACTATATCGTTCGCTACGGCGACCTCATAGGTGCTGTCGCTTTGTTTGTGCCATATATCTGCTATGTGTAATCCATCTAGCACTTTGTCTAGGTTTTTGTCGTATTTCACAGTGCTTTTGTGCATGAGTTGGGCGTTTCTGTTTTCTTGGATAGTAGCTCGTATCAACAGCAGCTGTGTTTTCCGCTCTACTTTGTGACTGAACTGCATACTTGACCCAAACTTAGGTATAGCAAATGCCGACAAGATAGCCAGCACTACTATGCCTATGAGTAGCTCCACGATAGAAAAGCTACTATGCATCTATCTTGTCAAGCATTTCATCTATTTTTTGTTTGTATTGTAGCACTACAAGCGTCTGGTGCATATAAGCAGACAGCAGTCTCTTTGTATCTATAGACTTGCCAGCTGGCAGTAGCTTTCGTAGCTCTTTTTCTAGTATGCCATTTTTATCAGCTCCTATATTTACAGTATAATCCATGTTGTTTATGTTAAAAGTCATATTTTTACCCTCTCTCATCTTTGCTCACAATAGTTGAATTGATATCAAATTCGTCATATTTTTCATCTTCGTCATCGTCATGGTCTTGCATTATATTTGATATTTTGTTTATCATATCTTCGCTTTTTTCATCTACAAATATACTGCTATGGTTTAGCTGTTCAAGTTTCAGTCGTAGTTCGTCGTTTTCTTGTTCTAGGTATTTTATTTTGTTTTTCATCTTGTCTATATTTATACTAAGTTTTGCTAGTCTGTTCATGTTCTTTTTGTCCTATGTTTTTTTTTCGTTGTTTGCTTCGCACCTCTATCGGTTTTGTTAGCAGAAAGTCGTTTTTGCTTTTTTTTACCTATGCTTTTGCTCTTTTGCCTTTGTTTTGGCTGATATTCCTTTAACTCAAACTTGTCGTGAACTTCTCTCTTGATAGATAGTTTCAACCTATTTGTGATAGAGTCAAACTTTTTATACTCCGCAGTAGTCAGAAGCGACACCGCCTCGCCATACTTCCCTGCCCTGCCTGTCCTACCACATCTGTGTGTAAAGTCATCTATCTTGTCTGGTAAATCGTAGTTTATGACTAGAGTTATATCATCTATATCTAGCCCACGACTTGCTATGTTTGAGCATAATGCTATTTTAACACAATCTTGCTTAAACTTCCCTATATTTCTCGCCCTATTTTGTGAGCTAAGCTCACCGTGATAAGTTACAAACTCTATATTTCGTTGAGCTAGCATTTCACTCATCTCATCTACTGTTTGTGTAGAGTTGAAAAACACCATACATTTACCCTGCAAAGTTTTGAGCAGATGGACTAGTAGATTTAACTTTTGTTTTTTGTCAACTTTATATGCTGTGTATTTGATATGATTTATGATATCTTGTTTGAGCGATATATTGATAGTCCTATACTCTTTTAAAAACTCTTTTGCTATGTATTTGATATTTTGTGATATCGTTGCCGAGAGCAATATGGTTTTGGTTTTTTTAGACAACTGTGCATATATTTGTCGCAATTCATCTAAAAACCCATCGCCAAATACCATATCTGCTTCATCTATAACTATAGTTCTAACAGCCGATATATCTATGTTTCCATCTTTTATAGACATATTAAGTCTATTTGGTGTGGTTATGACTATATTTATACCATCCATCTGTATATCTTGTTTGTTTATTAGTTTTTTGTGTTTTATACCACAGTTTTGGCTATATTTATGTAGCATGACAGAGACTTGCTCTACTAGTATCTTCGTAGGCACTACGATGATAGTGTTCAAAAAATCCGTATGCTTTGTGTTTAAAATATTGTTGATAATCGGTAGTAAATATGCTCCAGTTTTTCCTGTGCCAGACTTGGATATAGCTATGATATCACTACTGGCATCAAAAAAATTTATGAGTTGTGTCTGGATTTTGGTAGGATTGTTATATCCCATATTTAAAATATTTTCTAATATTTTTGAGTTTAGATTTAGTTTGGAAAAGCCGTTTGTCATATCATATCCTTATCAACAGTTTGTCAAGCATATTTGTGCTTAAAATTCGCTTGCAAAATCCCAATATATGGGTGGCTTTGGTGATATAATATCGTGGCTTTGGATTTTTGGATATTATAATCCTTTCTACTACTTTTGCTACATCTATGCTCTCTAGGTTAAACGGCACATCACTTTTGGTAGCAGCTATGCTTTTATAGTAGCTTTCCTTAAACCTTGAGCTTTCTATATCTACATTTGTTTGTAAATTTTTGATAGCATTTGCTCTGAAGCTACTAGTTACTGGTCCGGTATCGAGTAGCACCACATCTATATCTGTATCGTTTAACTCAAGCCTTAACGTGTCGGTCAACCCCTCCACCGCATATTTGCTAGCATTATAAGCTCCTCTAAACTTTAGCGACACAAGTCCTAGCACCGAGCTGTGTTGGATTATCTTGCCCTGCCCTGCTTTTCGCATGATCTTTAGCACACGGTTTGTCATCTCAAACAGCCCAAAGAGATTTGTCTCAAACTGTCGTCTAAGCACATCTGTAGTGATATCCTCCATAGCTCCCATCTGTCCGTAGCCTGCATTGTTAAACAGGACATCAATCTTGCCATTTGTTTGTGCCAATACAACTTTCAAGCACCTGTCTATATCGTCATTTTTGGTTACATCTAGCATATATGCCTTTAGTCCCATCTTTTGTAGTGCTTCTACATCTTTTTGTATCCTTGCTGTCGCATACACATCGTAGCCTTGTGCTTGTAGATATGTGGCTGTCTGCCGCCCTATTCCACTAGAACAACCTGTTATCAACACTGATATACTGTTTTTCATATTTTCACCTTTTTATTATCATTATTTGTATTTAGATCGCCCCTAAAAACCTCTATGCTTGTTACTTTTGCAAGCAAAAATCTTGTCTTTCTCGTAGAAAACAGATGTGACCTATATAGCAAAATATTTTGCCATGCCATTTGGCGACACTATGGCACATGTGCTTTGTTCTGGGTGCATCTGATATGTCTCACTCAAGCTCATACCGTATCTATCTGGTCTTAGTAGGTCAAATATAGTTTGGTTTAGCGACAGGTCAGGACATGCCATATATCCCGGACTATATCTACAGCCTTGATAACCTTTGGTCTTGATATTTTCTAAACTATCTTTTTCATTTGTGATGATATTTAGCTCTATTCTTATTTGTTTGTGTAGTATCTCTGCTGTCGCTTCTGCTAGCTGGACTCCCAAACCGTGCACCTGATAGTATCTATTAAACTCTCCATCTTTGTATATACCGTTTTCGTACTCTGTGATATTTAGCCCACTACTAGCAAAAGTCAATGCCACTACATCTAGCTCGTCACTTTTAAAATAATCCGCCACACACCTATGCGGAGCGACTGCTTGTCGTGGAAACTTCAGCACGGCTATATTTTCACCATTTTCATCGTATATATTTAGTTGGTCATCATCTGCACGACAACGAAAATATCCATATATAGCAACAGGCTTGAAAATATTTTTGTCTGTCAGCTCTTGTTTTAAGCCATCAAATAGTGGGTTTAATATATCTTTTTCGTAGTTTAGAAACTCTTGTCGGTCTTTTTTGCCTCGTTTGTAGCCCCATCTTTGGCGATATAGCACTCGCCTATCTATCCAGTCAAATGCCAAATTACTGTCAAAATCTTTGTGGAAATCACGGTATCCATAAAATGGTGCTACATAGTCGTGGTCATTTTGTAGCAATACGGGTTTATGTATATTTGTATCAAATACCTGTTTGGGTTTTTTGACCTGTTTTTCTACTACAGATGCTTTTTTGTCTGCATCTAGCCATACATCTAGCTCTCCTCCTGCTTGTATCCTCTGCATAGCTACCACACCATCGAAAGCATCACGACAATAATAGACCGCTCCGCTATATATAGGACGACAAAAGTCATCTACGAAATCTTTTGTGAGAGCCGCTCCACCTAGTAGCACTGGCACGGTTATGCCTTGTTGCTCCAACTCTATCAAGTTTGCTCTCATCTCGTTGGTTGATTTGACTAGTAGTCCGCTCATGCCTATAGCATCTGAATTTGCAGCTTTTTGCTGTTTGATAAACTCATCTATACCTACTTTTATACCTATGTTATCTATGTTGAAGCCGTTGTTGCTTAGGATAATATCTACTAGATTTTTGCCTACATCATGGACATCGCCTTTGACTGTGCCTATGGTTAGTGTAGTTTTCGTATCGGTAGTATTTTTTGGTAAATATGGATTTAACACATCTACACATGCTTTCATACATTCGGCACTTTGTAGCACAAAAGGTAGCTGCATCTGTCCGCTCCCAAACAACTCTCCTATATCTTTCATACCATCTATGAGCCACTCGTTTACTATAGTTTGTGGTGGGACTTTCTCTTTGAGTTTGACCGCTTGTGCTATAAGTCCCGGTTTGTCGCCATCTTTTAGCAGCCGGATTATCTGTTCTTTGTCGCTCAAACTTATAAACTCATCTTGGGTCGTGGGTGCTATCTTTTCTGCTTTGTCAAAAAAGTCTATAAATATAAAAAGTGGGTCGCCACCTATTCGCACATCAAATATCAAGTTTTCGCATACTTTTTTCTTTTCATCATCTATCTTGTCGTATGGTATTATATGGCGGACATCTACTATAGCACTGCTAAGCCCTGCTTTTATACAGTGATGCAGATAGACAGAGTTTAGATATACTCTAGCATCTTTGTCTAGTCCAAACGATATATTTGACAATCCCAAAGTAGTGCTGACATCTGGAAAAAGTCGGCTAAACTCTCTTATAGCTTCTATAGTCTGTATCCCAGCTCGTCTATACTGCTCGTCTCCACTACCTATAGTAAACACCAGCATATCAAATATCAAATTCTGTGGCGATATACCGTGCTTGGTTGTCGCTCTTTCGTATATCCTAGTAGCTACTTCTATCTTTTTGTCTGTAGTTTTCGCCATACTCTCCTCGTCTATACACAAGCATACCAAGGCGGTGCCAAATCTTTTTGCCAAGCTACAAATAGTATCAAATCTCTCTTCGCCATCTTCAAAGTTCACAGAGTTGAGTATAGGTTTGCCACCTATGTTTTTGAGTGCTATTTCTAGTGCTGGCACCTGTGTAGAATCCGCCATAAGTGGTAGCTGTATCTTTTGGTTGTAAAGCGATATAATCTTTTGCATATCTGCTGTCTCGTCTCGTCCTGCGAAACCTACACTCACATCTAGCACACAGGCTCCATCTTTTGTCTGTTGTTGAGCTATAGTCAAAGTCCCATCAAAATCTTCATTTTTCAATATCTCTTTAAATGCCCTACTTCCAGTGGCATTGCTTCTCTCGCCTATCTTTAGGTAGCTATCTTTTGGCTTCAGCTGTTTTGTCGTAAACAACGATGCTATCATATTTGTCTGTGTTTGTTTGATAGGCTTTGGCTGGATATCTTTTGTAGTATCTACTAGTGCTTCTATATGAGCAGGAGTCGTGCCACAGCATCCGCCCAATATCGCCACACCATCAAAGTCCAAAAACTCTTTTTGAATATCTGCAAACTCTTTTGCCCCCATAGGATACACCGATACACCGCCTATGTTTTCAGGCAATCCAGCATTTGCATGCACCGATATAGGAAAGTTACAGTTGTCTACTAGACTTTGTATATGTTTTGTAGTTTCTTTTGGTCCAGTGCCACAGTTAAGCCCCAGCGATAGTATGTCAAACGGCTCTAAAATAGTGGCTATAGTCTGTGCTGTCGTGCCTATGAGCATGGACCCAGATAGCTCCATAGTCACCGATACCATCACTGGTATATGCGGAGCTGTGTCTTGCAAAGCATGCAAGCCGGCCTTTATCTGTAGGGGGTCTTGACAAGTTTCTAGCAAAAACAGATCCACACCACCTTGTGTTAGCCCTCTAGCTGTCTGTACATATCCACGATACATCTCATCGTAGCTTATGTGTCCTAGCGAGGGTAACTTAGTGCCAGGACCTATAGTGCCTAGAGCATATTTTGGGTCATCTATCTTGTGATATTTTTCGCATATATCTTTGGCTATTTGGGCTCCACTATATGCCATATCATAGGTTTTGTCTGCCAAACCATAGTCATCTAGCACCCAAGGTAACACTCCAAATGTATTTGTTTTTATGAGATTTGCTCCACTTCGTATGTATTGTCTGTGTATGTTTTCTATGGTTTTAGAGGTGGTTATATTTAACAGTTCATTGCATCCTTCACAAGCCTTGCCATCTATGTGCCAGTGCTTCTGGTCTATATCTATTTGCTGAAGCATAGTCCCCATGGCTCCATCTATTATGAGTGGCTTTTCGGCAATATATTTTAAAATTTTGTCTTTCATGTGTCTATTATACTTAAATTTTATAAATTTATGATAAAATAGTCAAAATTTTAGGAGTATTGTATGAACACAACCATAGTAGGACGACATGTTACCATAGACGAAAACACGAGAAAGTTTATAGAAGAGGCAGCAAAAAGTTTCGATAAATTTCACCTAGATATCATATCTATCAGTGCTATTGCATCCAAAGAAGAGGCACACAAGAGATCGGAAATATCATTTGAGTTTGTTTTAAATATAGCAAACTTAGACACCATAGTGGTCAAACAAAAAGACCAAAGCCTCCACAAAGCAGTAGAGACAGCATCGCAAAGAGTGACAAAAATACTTAGACGCCACCATGACAAGATAAAGTCACATGATGCTACGAAACTTACAAAGGCATTTGATGACAAAGAAACCCAAGAGCTTGAAAATATAGATAAACAAGACTAGCTTTCTAAAACCAAAGAGTATTCGTAGATAGCTTGGTCGCTAGATAAAAATTTATATTCTATTTTCAAAAATAAAAAATAAAACTACTCAAATTGTAGAAAAGTTTGATGATATAGCTTATATTTGCCTTCTGTGTGGCTTTTTACAGAAACTTTTTTGCAAGCAAAAATCGCCACGGCTAGTTTTATAGAAAGTTTGGACTTCGTCCAATCGCCACGGCTACTTTTAGGTTGTTATGATATTATGGTGAAATTTGAGTCAGTTTTGTCTCAAAACAATACAAACAAAGAGAGCTACGATATGAAAACTTTATTTATAATAGCAGGAGCAAACGGCAGTGGCAAGACTACATTTGCAAAATCTTTTTCTACTTTGCATGGTTTGTATTTTATAAATGCAGACGAGATAGCAAAAGAACTTGATAGCGAAAATATAACTAGATACAAGATAAAAGCAGGCAAGATATTTTTTGAGAGATTTGACAAAAGACTTCTGCTAGATAGATCGTTTGTCATAGAGACGACACTATCTGGAAAATACCTCATAAAATACATACAAAAAGCAAAAAAGCTAAACTTTGTCATCAATATCATATATCTATATCTAGAAAATCCAGCTGCAAATATATTGAGAGTAGAAAACAGAGTTTTAAACGGAGGACACCATATACCCTCACAAGATATCACTAGAAGATATCATAGAAGCAAACATATGTTTCAAAGCACATATAAATATCTAGCAGATATGTGGGATATTTATCACAACTCAGATGATGTTTTCGAAACCATAGCAAACAACCACACTATATATGACCATGAAAAATACAAAAACTTTCTAAAGGATACAAGATGACGACACACATAGATGACAAAAGTATACAAACGATAGGCAACGATGCCGTCCAAAAAGCACAGAGACAAAGTCTAGCAAATGGTGTACCAAATATATATAGCAAAAATGGCACGATATATTTTCAGCTACCAGATGGGACTATCACTATGAAAAATCCATACAAAAGCGGAGCTTTGAAGA
>JAOZTH010000091.1 GCA_029939245.1 Arcobacteraceae bacterium | reverse complement strand
TGTCTCACTCGTGCCTTGCTAGTAGCTAGTATCTAGTGTACATCTCTCCAGATTTTAAACTTCCAAAGCCATGCAAATATAGCAAAGATTAGCAGATAGCCCAAAAATGGCCAAGCTAGTGCTTCTCTGTCTGCTTTTTTGCTATCGCCTACATTTTCCATATATGTTACGACTTGCTCTTCTGCCTTTTTGGTCAAGCCCACTCGTGGCATAGCAGTTCCTTCTAAGTGTTTTTGAGGATTGTTGATAAACTCATGCAAGTAGTTTTTGCTTCTACTTCGTATGTATTGAGATAGATCAGGAGCTCCTGCTCCCATATATTTGCTCACATCGCTTCTAGCTTTCATACTACCGCCGTAGAAGTCACCGTATTTGATACTATGACATCTCTGACATGCATCGGCAAATACTTGTTTGTTTGATAGCTCTTTTGGTGCTATGCTTTGCAAGTATGCTACCATATCTGCTACTTCTTGAGGTGGCATCCAGTTGTATGCTGGCATAGGGTGAGCTACACCGTCTACAAACTTATGTTTGGTGTTTGTAGCTGTCGCTGGGTCATTTATAAATGCGACTAGATAGTCAGCACTATATATCAAACCAGATGAACCTAGATCTGGTGGCACTAGACCATATGAAGCGGCACTTGTAGCATCGTCCATAAGTGGTGGAAAGTTGGCACTTTTTATACTATGACAAGCGATACAGTTAGCTTCGACTAAAGTCTTGCCGTTGGCTGCATCGCCTTTCAAGTCGCCTAGACCTTTTAAGTCTTTGAAATCATAATCAGGCTTTGCTACATGAGCATGCATCTGACTGTGTGCAAATGGCTCAACTCCCCAATACAATATACCTGTAAGGACGACCAATATCGCCAATATTTTAAACTCTCTCATTATAATACTCCTCTTTTTTTAGCATCTGATTTTGTGATAAATGGCATAGATATAAACAAAGCCAAAAATACAAGTGTAGCACCAAATCCTACCCAAGCATTTGCTCCAGTTGGTGGTAGTTTGCCGTAAATAGTCAACACCATCATATCTAGCACCATGATCCAAAACCATATCTGGAACTTCTGTCGTCTATGTGCTGGCAGTATATCTGGGTCTCTATCCAAAAACGGCACTATCAAAAATGCAACTTGAGCAAAACCAAATATGATAAGCCCGATATCCATAGCTTTCATACCCAATATATCAAAAAATGGTCCTCTCAAGGTCTCATAAGACCACAGAAAATACCACTCAGGATATATGTGAGCTGGTGTGACCATAGAGTTTGCAGGGTCAAAGTTCACAGGGTCCATAGCGAAGTTGTAGTTGAAAAATACTAAATAAAAATAAAATATCAAAAACACTCCAAGCACGGCAAAATCTTTGCTCAAAAATACAGGCCAAAATGGTATGACTTTTGATTCTTTTTTGTGTCCTTCGAGATACTTCTCTGCTTCGGCATCGTAGTCTATCTCTTCACTGCTTTGGTTGTTGACATGTGGTATTCGTAGAGTATAGAAGTGTAGCACGATGATACCCAATATAGCCAAAGGCAACAAAAACACATGCAACATATAAAATCTAGTCAAAGTAGCATCATTGACAGCAAATCCGCCTCGTATCCACTCTACTAGACCCCACGCTTCTAGCGATCCACCAGCAAACAAGTTGGTGATAACCGCAGCCGCCCAATACGACATCTGTCCCCATGGAAGCATATATCCAGAGAAACCAGCAGCACTAAATGTCATAAACAACAGCATACCAGATATCCATATCATCTCTCTGCCTTTTTTGTAGCTACCATAGTATATTCCTGTAAACATATGTATATATATCACCAAAAATATGACCGAAGCCGCTACACCGTGCATATGCCGAAACAGCCAACCATAGCCCACCTCTTGCATGATAGTATAGTTTACACTATCAAATGCTAGATTGACATCTGGTTTATAATACATCATGAGAAATATCCCTGTGATGATAAGTATCTTAAATGTGACAGCTAGCACCACACCCATAGCCCACAAGAAGTTTATATCTTTTGGTATCCAGTATTCTGTCATCATCACTTTCCAAAACTTCTTTATAGCAAGTCGTTTGTCCAAGCCCTCTACACTAAATAGAGATTCGTTAATTTTCGCCATATATACTCCTTAAACTCTTGCTTTTATCATAGCGGTAGATTGTTCGCCAGTCTCGCCTAGTGTCAGCACTGTGCCATCTACACTAAATGGTGGCACAACTAGTGGTTTGGGTGGAGGACCGAAAGTCTCTTCGCCGTTTGCATTGAACTCGCCACCATGACAAGCACATTTCCACACATCTTTTTTCCATGCAGGGATACAGCCTAAGTGAGTGCAAAGCCCTATCGCTATGGTGTATCGTTTGTCACCTAGCACCAAATCACCGTCAAAATCTTTCATATCTGGTGTCTTTAGCAACACAAATATAGGTTTGCCTCTCCACTTAAAAGTCTGTGGCTTACCAGGTTCTAGACCTATACCTGCTAGATCAACCTTTGTAAATCCAGCGGCTAGAACCGATGGCAACGGGTCCCAAGCCTTTTTCATACCTACAAGCGATATAGCACCACCTACAGCGGCTACCGCACCAAAAGACATACCTATGAAGTCTCTTCTCTTTGTCTCGTTTGACATATTTCTCCTTTTTGAAAAGTTGGGCTATAATACCAAAAAATACTTAAATTATCTCAAAAAAATATATTTTTCTAAGAAATTATAGTATTTGAAACTATTTTTAAGTGAGTTTGGAGGTATTTTAAAGCTCTTTTAATATATGATTGTCAAGTTCATAGACTATATCGCACATAGAAGCTAGAGTTCTATCGTGAGTTACCAGCACCATAGCAGCATCGTTTGTAGCTACATAATCAAAAAGTAAATTTGATACATCGGCAGCTGTGCTTTTGTCCAAATTGCCAGTGGGTTCATCGGCAAATATTATAGTAGGTTTTTTTGTAAGCACCCTAGCGACTGAGAGTCGTTGTTGTTGTCCTCCACTTAGCTGACCTATATTTTGATCTAGTATGTGATCTATGTTTAGTGTCTTTAGTAGCTCATGGTCTATGCTGTGTCCGCTTAGTAGCGAACCTATGGTTAGATTTTCCAAAGAGGTAAAACCACGAAACAGATAGTGAGCTTGAAATATGATACCGAAACTATCTCGACGAATAGCAGCTGTATTTTGAGCATTGTTGTCATATAGGTTTTGGTTGTTATATGTTACCGTCCCGCTATCTGGCGACAACAAAGTAGACAAGATATTTAGCAAAGTTGATTTGCCACAGCCACTCTCACCGACTATAGCGATAGACTGACCTAGATGCAAACCAATACTTAGGTTTTCAAATAACATATAGTCAAATGTCTTTGATATGTTGTCTGCTTGCAATATAGGAGTCCCTAGGTCAAAACTATTCATCTATTTCATCTGTGAAGCTACTTCTGCGGCAAAATCCTCTTCTTTTTTCTCTATACCGTCACCTAGCTCAAATATGACATAATCTACAATCTTTATAGATGGGTCAGTGTCGATTATGGCTTGTTGGACAGTCTTGCTATCGTCTAGCACATAAGTTTGACTTAGAAGTGCATAAGTGTTGTCAAGCTGCGTGTTGTCTTCTATATATCTGTTTAGCTTACCAGGTATTATCTTGTCCCAAATTTTTTCTGGTTTGCCTTGGTCTTTTAACTCCGCTTCAAATACTCTCTTTTGGTTGTCCAATATTTCTTGAGTAAGTTGTGAACGACTGACAAACTGTGGCACTGTTTTGAGCGGTTTTTTGAGTCTCGCTAACTCTTCGTTTTCTTTGATAGTATCTGCTATGATAGCTTTGTTTTCGCTCTGTATAGTTGTCTCATCAATATCTTTGTGTGATATGACCTTGGGTTTCATGGCTGCTGCGTGCATACCTATGTTTTTGAGAAGTGCTTTTGTCTTGTCTCTAGCTTCGTCGCTACAAGTAGCCGAAAGTAGCACTCCTACTTTGCCATTTGTATGGACATAGCCATTTACTACGCCGCCAGATATATTTATATTTGCCATTCTTCGTGCTACGATATTTTCGCCTATGATAGCTATTTTTCCGTTTAGAAATGTTTCAAAATTTTCACCATCTATAGTCGTGGCATTTAGCTCCTCTGTATTGTCGGCTTGTGTGTCGTGTATATGTGTAGTGATTTGTGACAAAAGATTTAGAAACTCTTTGTTTTTGGCTACAAAATCAGTCTGAGAGTTTATCTCAAATAAAGTTGCTTTGTCAAAGTTGTCATCTATAAACATAGATATCAAACCCTCTGCTGCTATGTTGCCACTTTTTTTCGCTGCTTTTGCTAGTCCTGATTCTCGTAGAAATAACAATGATTTGTCAATATCGCCACCAGTTTCTATCAGTGCCTTTTTGCAGTCAAGCATGCCAGCTCCTGATAAAGCTCGTAGTTCCTTTATAAGTTTAGGTGTAGCTGACATTATTTATTTTCCTGTGTATCTGTAGTCGCTTCAACTTTTGGTTCAACTTTTGGTTCAACTTTTGGTTCTGCTTTTGGTTCTGCTTTTGGTTCTGCTTTTGGTTCTGCTTTTGGTTCTG
>JAOZTH010000032.1 GCA_029939245.1 Arcobacteraceae bacterium | reverse complement strand
CCCACAAAATACTACAAAAAAGGTTTGTTTTGAAAAATTTAGATATAAAAAACTTTGAAACTTCATGTTTAAAAGATCCAAAGTTTATAAAACCATTGTTTATAAGATACAACCAAAACGGAGTAGAGAAAACATGGGAGACTGTGCGGAGTTTCGATAGTGTGTCTGTGCTACTATACCACAAACAATATGAAGCATATCTCGTAGTCAAGCAGTTTCGCCCACCTGTGTATATGACAGATGACAAGTTTAAATACACCTATGAGCTGTGTGCTGGTATTTTAGACAAGCCAAAACCCATAGTCCATATAGCTCGTGAGGAGATATACGAAGAGTGCGGATACGATGTGCCTGTAGAAGCGATACACAAAGTCAATACATTTTTCTCAAATGTAGGAGTGAGTGGCTCACGACAACATATATATACAGCGGTCATAGATGAGAGTATGAAAAAGCACAGCGGAGGCGGTATAGGCGATGAGAGCATAGAGCTAGAGTTTATACCCAAGCAGACAGCCGTGCAGTTTGTGTTTGATGAGACCAAAGCAAAAACATCTGGGCTAATGTTTGCCTTTTATTGGCATATGACACAGATAGACAAACAAACAAAAGGAGAAAATATATGAGTGAAATATCACAAGTCGTGCGAACGACCAGCAAGACAAAGACAAAAAAACCCAAACGATACCATCTGACACACTATTACAACGAAACAATACCAGATGATAAATACGAAAACATACTAGCAGAGATGTATGATATCGCATTTCATAGCACGGCAGCCGAGCTATCGGTGCTGAAAAAATACCAACAGCTAACATATGGCGACTATTCATATGAGATAGTGCAGACCAAGATAGAGGCACTGAAGTTCGATGGCTTGGATAGAAACTATATATTGCATGCTGATATGACAGAGATAATAGATGCTAACTGAAAAACTATACACCGCTTTCATGGAAGCAAATCAGTTATCGGTCAAAAAGTTTCACAAAAACTTGACAGTAGAACACCTATATATCACGATACTACAAGAAAAGTTTGTCAAAAATTGTCTCATACTTTTACGGATAGACTACGATAAGCTTATCAAAACTTATATGGAATACATAGACCAAAACACTCCACAGCTACACCCCACACAAACTCAAGACGGCAGTCCTACTGCTACGGTAATGTTTGGATCGCTGACGGCAAATATCATGGAGTATCTCAACAAACACGGCTACGACCAAGCAGATATAGAAGATGTGCTAGCCATGTTTATGCAAGACCAAAGCCTATATGGCACATATTTGCTACGAAGTGAGGGTATAGAGAGTTTCGTAGTCACCAACAAAACCAAACAAGATAAGACAGACAAAGATAACGACAGCGACCAGACCAAGACAAAAGACAAAGATGACAAAAGCAAGCAAACCAAAACCAAAAAGAAAAAGTCAGCCATACAGCTATATTGCGATGAGTTAGTCGGAAGCTCAAAAACTACAGATAGTGTGTTAGTAGGTAGAAAAACCGAGATAGACAAGACGGTGCTGACTTTAAATCGCAAGACCAAAAACAACCCAATCCTAGTAGGCGAACCCGGAGTCGGCAAGTCAGCTATAGTCTATGAGATAGCCAAACAAATAGCAAACAAAACTATAGCAAACTCTTTGAAAAGGTTCAAGATATACTCACTAAGTACCTCTAGCTTGATAGCAGGTACGAAGTATCGAGGAGAGTTCGAACAACGACTCAAAAGACTACTCAAAGAACTCAAAAAACAAAAAAACTGTATACTATTTATAGATGAGATACACAACATAGTAGGAGCAGGAGCAGTGGGCGATAGCTCTGTAGATATGTCTGATATGCTCAAGCCACTACTAACAAATGGCGATATAAAGTGTATAGGTATCACGACTTATGATGAGTATAGAAATATATTTGATGCCGACAAAGCTCTCAGCAGAAGATTTTCAAAAATAGATATAGACCAACCAGACGAAAAGCAGTGCATAGCTATACTAGAGGGTATCAAATACGGCTACGAAAAGCACCACGATGTCAAGTTTGCTAGCAAAACTATGGAGCATATAGTCCAGCTATCAAACAGATATCTATATGATAGGTCCTTTCCAGATGTGGCTATAGATGTGCTAGATGAGACAGCCACCGCTTGTAAGCTAAACAAAATCACAAACATAACTACCAAAGAGGTCAAACAAACAGTTTGTCGTATAGCAAATATACCAAACAATGACGAAGATATAACCGAAAAAGAGAGCTTGATAAATATCAAGACAAACTTACAAAAGAGGATCTTCGGTCAAGACAGTGCTATAGACAAGATAGCAAAGGCACTATATATCAGCTCTGCTGGACTAAAAGACCCAGACAAACCTATAGCTAGTTTTTTGTTTACAGGTCCTACAGGAGTCGGCAAGACAGAGCTAGCCAAACAACTAGCCAAAAATCTCAACATAAACTTCGCCCGGTTTGATATGAGCGAATACCAGCAAGCCCACACCGCTAGTACACTCATAGGCTCACCGGCAGGATATGTAGGATACGAAAAGGGCGGACAGCTGACAAACACTATCAAAAAAAACCCATACACAGTGCTACTACTAGACGAGATAGAAAAAGCCCACAAGGACCTAGTGTCTATATTGTTGCAAGTCATGGATCGAGCGAAGCTATCGGACAACAACGGCGACACTATAAACTTTGAAAATGTGATACTTATAATGACTTCAAACTTAGGTCAAAAAGAGGGTGCGGTGATGGGATTTGAAAAAGATGACACGATAAATGAAAGTAAAGCAGTCAAAGAGTTTTTCAGTGCGGAGTTTAGAAACAGACTAGACAGTATAGTGCCGTTTTCACATATAGACAGAGAAGATATAGGTCGTATAGTTTACAAGTTTATAGACGATATACAAGAAAACTTAAAAGAAAAAAACATCACTATAGATATATCCAAAAAAGCAAAAGAGCAGATAATAGCACTAGGATATGACAAGCAAATGGGAGCTAGACCACTACAAAGAGTCATATCTAAACATATCAAAGAACCGTTAAGCTACAAGCTGCTGTTTGGCGAGATAAAAGAGGGAGACCATGTCAAGATAGGTTATATAAACAAAAAGTTTGAGGTCCTGTCGTGAATATACACTTCATAGGTATAGGCGGTATAGGGCTATCTGCTATCGCACGATTTTTAAACAACAGCGGACACACTATATCTGGTAGTGATATGAGCGAGACACTACTGACCAAACAGCTAGAAAACGAAAATATCAAAGTGACTATTCCACACAACAAGTCAGCTATCGACCATCAAGATATAGTTATATATTCAGCAGCAGTAGATGAAAAAAACAAAGAGATACAAGAAGCAAAAAAACAATCCATCAAGATATTGTCACGAAAAGAAGCCTTGCCTATAGTTTTGGGGGACAAAAAAAACTACAGTGTGTGCGGAGCTCACGGCAAAAGCACCACGACTGCTATGTTAGCTGCCATACTTCAAAGCTCGGCACTCATAGGAGCGGTATCAAAGGAGTTTAACTCCAACTTTAGATACATAGGCGATACCATAAGTTTCGAAGCAGACGAGAGCGATGGTAGCTTTCTGTATTCAAATCCGTATTGTGCTATCGTGACAAATGTAGAGCCAGAACATATGGAGTATTACAACTACAACCACGAGATATTTTATGACTCATACAAACAGTTTTTAGACAAAGCAACTATACGAGTAGTCAATGCTGAAGATGAGTTTCTAGATATGAGTAGCATGAACGATACTATCAAGCTATATCCAAGTATAGATATAAAAGATATGAAATTTTATCTAAAAGATGGCGAACCACATACGAGTTTTTCACTCAAAGATATAGGGTCATTTGATGTATGGGGATTTGGCGAGCATATAGCTATAGATGCGTCTCTGGCGATACTAGCAGGGTTAAACGAGATAGGTTTAGAGCAAATCAAAACAAACCTAAAAAAATACAGAGGTATCAAAAAGCGGTTTGATATAGTGCAAAATCACGGCAACTTTGTGGTCATAGATGATTATGCTCATCATCCTACAGAGATAGAAGCTACGATACAGTCAGTGAAAATGTATTGCGAAAAAGCAAATATAGATGGTATAACCGTGATATGGCAACCACACAAATATAGTAGAACTTTTGATAACTTAGAGGCATTTAAAACTTGCTTCAAATATATAGACGAGCTGATAATATTGCCAGTATGGACGGTAAACGAGCCTGTGCTTGATATTGATTTTGAAAAAGAGTTTAGTCAATACGACACGATATTTGCCAAAAATATCAAAACTAGCGAGGGCAAAGTAGAGATATATGACGACAAGCAAAAGATTATCAAGACTATAGCTACAGGTGTAGTGTTAGGTGTAGGAGCTGGTGATATCACTAGGCAGATCAGGGTATAAGATGGACAAAAAAGATATGAAAGAGAAGCTAAAAAAGATTATCACTGTAGGTTTTTTGCTCTATATTTTACACTGGGTAGTCAAAATTATCTTGGTATATTTTGGATATTTAGGTATAAAACTCTATTTTTTTGATTAGATTAAACAAAATTAGATATAATCAATAAATTTACGGCATTTCTAAAAATAGATAATCAACATTATCTATTTTTAGAGATGTTATTACAATTAAGGGACAAGATGAAATTAGACGATAAAAATTTACCAGATGACGAAAACTTCGCAAAGATGTTTGAAGAGAGTGAAAAGCGAAACAGCAAAGAGAGAGTAGTCACTGGCACTATAGTATCTATCAACGACAACGGAGCTTTGGTAGATGTAGGACAAAAGGTTGAAGGCGTAGTCAATATGAGAGAACTCGCCAAAGATGGTGAGTGCACTTTCAAAAAAGGCGACAAGATAGATGTCATGATGATACCAAGTGGTGGCGAACGACCTATGTTGTCATACAAAAAGGTTCAGCAAAAACAACTCATCACTGAGTATTTTGAAAAACATGGCGAAACTCCAGAGGATTTGAATGTAAGTGCCAAAGTAGTTTCGGTCAAGAGAGGTGCTGGGTTTGTATTAGAAGACACAAACGGGCTAGAGTTTTTTATGCCTATGGGCTTATCATACCTCAAATCAGAAGGTGCGACAGGCAAGACAATAGTAGCAAAAGTCATAAGCGTAGATATGAAAAAAAACTCTATCATAATATCTAGAAAAGCAATCATAGAGCAAAGAGATGCAAAAAGAAAAGAGATAATAGAAAAAATATCAAACAGCGATGAACCTATAAACGGCACAGTGTCAAAAGTGGTAAGCTTTGGATTGTTTATAGATATTGGTGGAGTTGATGGGCTGTGCTATTTCAAAGAGATAAGCCACAAAGGACCAGTCAAAGCTGCTGATTATTATAAAGAAGGCGATGAAGTCATGGTCAAAGTTCTAAACTACAATAAAGAAAAAGACCAGATAGCATTGTCTATCAAGCAGTGTTTGCCAGATCCATGGCTAGAGATAGAAAGTCAGCTAGAAAAAGGTGATACTATAGCAGTAACTGTGTCTAACTTTGAAGAGTATGGTGCATTTGTAGATCTAGGCAACGATATAGAGGGGCTTTTGCACATATCAGAGATGTCGTGGGAAAAACACCTAAAACGACCTCAAGATGCATTGACCATGGGACAAGAGATAGAGGTTCAAGTTTTGGAGCTAGATGTAGTCAAAAAACGACTAAGAGTGAGTTTGAAGTCACTACAGCCTAAGCCATTTGATGGATTTTTGAAGAATTTCAAAGAAAAGGAACAAGTCAAAGCAAAGATAGTCAGTATTACAAGCTTTGGATTGTTTGCAAATATATGCCCCGGAGTTGATGGATTAATCCACAACGAAGATATAAGCTGGGAAAACCAGATGGCGGAGAAAGAAAAATACAAAAAAGGCGATGATATAGATGTAAAAATACTAGGAATCGACCACGAAAAGCAAAAGATATCTCTAAGTATCAAAGCCACAGGTAGCTCGCCACTAGATGAGTTTATGAAGTCCAACAAGGTAGGATCTATAATCACTGGCAAGATAAAAGATTTCAAAGATTTTGGTATATTTGTGCAAATCACTGGCAATATAGACGGTATGATAAGAACAGAAGATTTTACACCACTAGTCGTAGGCGAGTCAAAAGTCGGCGATGAGATAGAAGCAGTCATCACAAACATAGACATTATGAGAAACAAAGTGAGATTGTCCGTGAAAAAACTAGAATATCAAAGAGGCAAAGAGTTGCTAAACAAAGTAAACGACAATGAAACTTCTACTTTCGGCGATGTCCTAAGAGATAAACTCAAAAAATAACCTCGTGAAAAAAGAGACGATAATAGTATGCGACCATATACACCATAGCGGTTTTGATATACTCAACAACACCGCTGACATAAATATAGTAGATGCTAGCGATATTGACAAAGACAAATTGTTGGATATGCTAGGTAAAGCTACAGTCGCTATCACCAGAAGCTCTACAACTATAGATGAAAAGTTTTTGAAGTCTGCTACAAATATGAAAGCCATAGTTCGTGCTGGAGTAGGTGTAGACAATGTAGATATAGATGGCTGTAGTAAGCTAGGTATCATAGTGATGAATGTGCCTACAGCAAACACTATTGCCGCTACTGAATTGACTATGGCACATATTTTATCTTGTATGAGAAAGTTGCCTTTTGCTCACAATCAGCTAAAGACAGAAAAGATATGGAAAAGAGAAGACTGGTATGGCAGAGAACTATATGGCAAAAAATTTGGCATAATAGGCTTTGGTAATATAGGCTCAAGAGTCGGTATACGGGCAAAAGCCTTTGAGATGGATATAGTCACATATGACCCATATATAGACCCTACCAAAGCTACTGACCACGATATAGTATGGACAAAAAATTTTGACGATATTCTAAGCTGTGATATTATATCTATACATACACCCAAAAACAGCGAGACTATAGGTATGATAGGTCAAAAAGAGATAGACAAGATGAAAGACGGAGTTGTCTTGATAAACTGTGCTAGAGGCGGACTATATGATGAAACTGCTCTATACAACAACTTAAAGTCAGGCAAAATATCTATAGCAGGTATAGATGTATTTGACAAAGAGCCGGCAACACACAGCAAACTACTTGAGCTAGACAATATCATCGTCACAGCTCACTTAGGAGCAAATACTGTAGAATCACAATACAACATAGCCACACAAGCAGCCACAAATGCCATAAGTGCGATCAAAGGTATAGGATATCCGCATGCGTTGAACTTACCAATAGACGAGTCAAAGATACCGCCATTTGTCAAGCCATATATGGAACTAACACAGAAAATTGCTTTTTTGATATCACAACTAGACAAATCACAGATAAGATCTATCAAGCTTGAGGCATATGGTGATATAGACAAATATCTTGATAGCTTGGTAACTTTTGCTATAGTTGGGGCATTGAGCAACTCTTCATCAAATGAAAAGCTAAACTATGTCAATGCAAAGTTTGTAGCAAAAGAAAAAAATATCCAAATATCTACAAAAAAAGTGCCAAACAATACAGCATACAAAAATAAAATTGATATAAAGATAACTACAAACACAGATACCAACACTATCTCTGGCACTGTATTTGCAGATGACTTGCATAGGATTATAGATATAAATGGTTATGAGATAGACATAGAACCATCTGGGCGAATGCTGTTTGTCCAAAACTCCGATGTACCTGGTGTAGTGGGTGAGATAGGCAAGATATTAGGCGACAAAGATATCAATATCTCGGACTTTAGATTGGGGCGACATAAAGACAAGGCACTTGCTGTGATACTGGTAGATAGCGATATAGAGGCAAAAACGATAGAAAAAATAACACACATAAAACCAGCAAAAAATGTTTGTTTTGTAAAGATATAGGAGTAGAATATGGCTATGGGCATGAGTGAGTTAAAAAAAGGGTTAAAGATAGAGGTAGATGGTGTGCCATACAAGATCATAGAGTATGCACATGTCAAACCAGGCAAGGGTGCTGCATTTGTGCGGTGCAAGATCAAAAACTACCTAAATAGCAAAACTATCGAAAAAACATTTCATGCTGGAGATAAGTTTGAGACACCAGACCTACAGCAAAAAACTATGCAGTTTTTGTATGACGATGGCGAGAGTTTGCAGTTTATGGATACCAAAACCTATGAACAACTTAGCCTGACATACGAGCAAGTCGGCGACAATATCAACTGGATAATAGACGGAGATAGTGTAGATATTATGTTTTATAACTCAAAGCCTATCACTATAGAAGTGCCACAAACAGTCAATATGAAAGTAGTCGAAACACCACCAAACTTCAAAGGCGACAGCCAAGGTGGCAAAAAACCTGCTACTTTGGAATGTGGTGCAGTAGTGCAAGTGCCTTTTCATGTATTGGAGGGCGATACAGTCAAGTGCGACACAAAAGCAGCTTTATATGTAGAAAAAATTAGCTAACTTTATGTATAAAATAGTTGGATTTTTTGTGCTATTGATATTGCCATTTAATAGCATATCTCAACTACAATTTGTCTCTTATGACAATATCACCGACAGCAGATATAGACAAAATATATTATTAAAAAAAATTGATATCGCTATAGCTGAAAAATCATGGGAAAAAGCAAAAGTGCTTTTGTCATTTGCTTACACTTATGGCAATTCTAAATACAGGGTCCAAGATATAGAAAGCAGACTGAAAATAGCGATGACAAATCAAATCAAATCATCGCCTGATACAGTCAAATTCAAAAAAATAAAAAAATTCAATATAGCAAAACTTGATAAATCAAAAAATCAAAAAACTATTTATCTCACATTTGATGACGGACCTATGAAAGGCACGACAAATGTCATAGATGTCATAAACAAAGAGCAAGTTCCTGCAACTATGTTTGTAGTAGGTCGACATATAGTAAGTAGCTTGACAAACAGATCTCGCTACAACAAAATCCGAGACAATCGTTATATGTTAATAGCAAATCATACTTATTCGCATGCACATGACAGATACAATGCCTTTTATACAAGCTCCCAAAGAGAGATACTAAAAGATATCAGCAAAAATCACAAGCTACTACGAGACGATATGTTGTCAAACAGCCCACCATACACTAGACTAGCAGGGCGAAATGTATTTAGGCTTCCCACATATGTATCAGATGACCCATACATAACCAGACGACAGCTTAGACGAGAAAAGCCAAGCTATGATATGCTATGGCACGAGGGGTATTATATGTATGGTTGGGATATAGAGTGGGGTATTAGCAAAAAAACAAAAACATATAGAGAGACACCGCACAGACTAGCTCAAAAGATAGAAAGATTATACAAAGAGGACAAGCTAGTCACCAAAGGCAAGGTTATAGTGTTGATGCACGACAAGATATTTCAAGACAAATACAATGGCAAAAAAAATCTAACCAGACTTATACAGATACTAAAAGCTAACAACTGGAAGTTTGAAACTTTAGAAGACTATCTATCTATAGACGATATAAAAAATGGCAAATACGCACAGCAGAAAAAACTATTTGATATAGACAAATTTGCTGCAAACAGATCTCAACAAAAGAGAAACAAAGACAAACAAGCAGACAGTTCTACTAGCTTAAAAGCCGATACTACAAAACTTTAGTATTTGTATCCCTAGTTATCTATAGTGGAACGATATGCTCGACTATAGTAGGCTCGCTATAGTTTGGAACATTGTCATAAGTAAATATAGCATAATATTTGCCTATAGCTATGTTGCCAAAATTGTCATAGGTATAATTGTCACTTCCTGCATATATTTTATCGCCATCAGATGGACTTGTGGGTTTCCTAAATCTATTTCGCACCACATATACTCCTACAAAGTCATCATCGTTTGGATTGTTCCAGCTTAACTTTATCTGTTTGTTTTCTATGGTTTTTTTTAGGTTGGTTATAGTCTGCACTGGAGTGTATCTTTTGCGAATATAATTTACTACAAGCTTCACATCATCGCTCCAAACTGCTTGAAAGTTTTTTGTATTTGCTGGTGTTGGTTTGATGACAAAATTTGCAAACTTAGTATCTTGTATCATATTTTGTAAAGCAATTTTTGAAAAATTATCAAATACAAATTTATTTGACTTTGTTTTTTTTATATCTTTTATACTTATTTCGTATCCTATAAACTCTATAGTATCACGGTTTTTGATAGCTTCATAACAGTTGCTATCTATATCAACAAACTCTATGATAAATCTAATATCTTGATTTGTTTGTGATAAAACTTTGTTTTTTATCTTGAGATAACATTTTGTGATAACTATATTGTGAATATCTTTCAAGCTTGTCAAATCAAATTTGAAGTTTCCATATATCTTGTCGCCATTTTTGTCAAAACCACATATCAATCTATTTTTGACATTTTTATCCTTGCTTATGGTGGTAGTGGTTATAGATTCTAGTTCTGTTTTTTTGCTTGGTATTGTATATATAATATCGATATTTGGACGATAATGAACACCACCACCAAAGCTACCATAACCTATATCAAACATCATCATCTGACTATCTTTTCCATCTGGCAAACTTGTAGGACCTGCTATCTTAAACAGTAGCTTACCATCTTTGAGATGAGAAGACAAAACATCCTTCTCTATTTGGTTAAAATACCAGTGACTCCACTTGCCTTGTGTTAGTTGTTCAGATGGGATAGTTTGACCCAATGTTTCTATAGTTTTTGCGTTGTCTATTTGTTCAAAATCAAATATAGCAGCTACTGTATTTGTGTCCAAAAAAGATATAGACCACTCGCCATATTTTTCTATCTTTGCATTTACTCTATTTAGTGGATATAAAGATATTTTCACATCTTTGATGATAGCATTTTTAGGGATATTTTCTATACTAAACTCTATGACACCAAAGCTTATTCCCTTTTTTTTATCAACACCTATAAAAAGTGAATTAGTGCCAAAATGTTTTTTATTTGTCTCTAGAAGCTTAGATGCTACATAACCTACACTATTTGAAACAGGAAATATAGTTTTGCTAAACTCATCTATCTGTAGCGATGTTTTTGTCTTGAGTTTGGGGGCAAATGGTGATTTTATTTTTGTGACACTATGGACTGCTCTTATATAATAATAGTAAGTTGTGCCGCTTTTTAATTGTTTGTCTATATAGTGCTGTTTTGTTGTTTGTGCTATTATAGTTTGACAGTTGCAGTTCTCCTTGTTTTCGAGATTGCGATATATTTCAAAATATATATCCTTTTGAACACTACAATCCCAACATATAGTTATGTTATTTGAGCCTATACTCTCTATGTGAAAATTTTTGACTCTTTTAGGTGCAGCAGAGCTATAGTTTGATGCTTCACTCAGAGCATACAGCACAGCTGGTATATTTTCGTTGCAGCTTTCGCTCATATTTTTCATAAAGTCAGGTATATTTCTAGTTCCAACCTCTACAACAAATGACAATATTCCTTTGCTGTAGTAGTATTCTCGCCCACTACCGCTTATAAGTATTGTAGGTGGTTTGCCTCTATGTATACCGTATCTTCTGCCTGTTATCTTGTGTATTTCATAGTTCATATTTGCCGAGATTGTGTTTAGATCTGTTCCATCTAGCTCGCTTTCGTGGTTGAAGTTGTGGGCAGGAAAAAACACATTGCCTTGAGAGTGATAGTCCAAAGCTATAGTGATATTTTTATGTGTATCTACAAAAGATTTTATGGCTTTTGTTTCAGGCTCGCTAAAAGGCTCTGGTCCTCCATATACATTTGACGATGTCTCTTTTGATTTGATAAACCCTACACTAAAATTTCTGTTTAGATCTACTCCATATGTGCCGTCTTTGTTGTCTCTACGATTTTTTCGCCAAAAACTGTAGTGTTTTTGACTATACACGAAACCGTCTGGGTTTAGACAAGGCACCATATATATTGTGTTTTTGCTAAGTATCTCATATATCTTTGGGTCTGTATTGTGGTTTGACAATACATAATCCATAAATGCAAATGCTAGCTCATGTCCTACCCACTCTCTAGCATGCACAGCACCAGTGAAAAGCAAAGCCGGCTTATCTGCTGCATATTTGATGTTCAAAGTTACTGTAGCCAATACTATATCTCTGTTTTCCCATGTTTTACCTATAGTTTTCACATTTATCATATCTGGGTATTTTGCTACCATTATATCCAAACACTCCAAGCCTTGCTCGTATGTTTTGTATTGTTGTTTCAACTATGATACTCCTGCCACTTGTCAAATATCAGTTTTTGTTTATTTTTACTTATACCTCTTGCCTTTGTCAATATCTTTAACTCTTGATCAAGTATAGCTACGATATTGTCAGTTGTGCCAAAGTTATCAAAGACTGTTTTGAACAATTTTTCTCCAATACCACTTACGCTCAAAAAGAATTTTTTCAGTTCTTCTTGAGATAAAGTGGCTATATTTTGACTTTCTTCGCATTCATCTGGTGCAGGGGCTTGTATATCTTTCAGTCCTGCTACTTTCATACTTTTTATACTTTTTAGCTTTAGCTTGTCTTGATAGTTGTATATACTACTTGGCCACTCTTCGCCCCAACCTCTTTTGACATCATACATCAAGTATGCATCATCTAGCTCATGGAGGTATCTTGATCTATCGCCATATATTATTTTCTTCTTGCCAAAATATGATCCGTCATAACTTGGACTAAATTTGCCAAAATTTATATGTCTCATAGTTCGTAGAAGCAAGATATCTATACGACTTAGCTCTTCCCAGTTAAACATAGGTATGTGTGGCTTTTTAAATCTACCTTCACTTAAACTCCACATGATATATTGTCCTATCCAGTCTCTTATATAAGGAAAAGCCGCAAAAGCAGTAGCGCACTCAAGTATTCTAACCTTTTTGTCCACACCATAGGCTATATCACATGCCCAGTATTCTGCTTTTGCCGCTTTGCTTGTCTTGACCGCTAGATCAAGCACATTTTTAGGCACATTCATATAGTCCATACTTCCACCTTGTGAGGTATTGGTCAGCCACTCTCCCTTTGGTGCTCTTCGCCAAAAGGCACATACAGGCTTGTGACCTATGAGCATCACTCGTATATCTGCTTGCATAGGGACAAAATCCTGAAAATAGATAGGATGATACTTTTTTGTAGCATATAGTTCTTTTGCCTCTTTGTAGTTATCTACTTTATGCACAAAAAAACCACCATAGTTTGATGGGCCATATGATTTTTTGACAATCTTTGGGTAGCTACAATTTTTTAAAAATTTATCGCCATTTGGTCTGTTGTAGTATATGTAAGTTTTTGGTATAGGTAGATTGTATTTCCATGCAAATCTCGTGACATTTTCTTTTGATTTGTTTGAAAACTGTGTATCAAGCGATGGTATAAACCGAACATTTGGCAGCTTCAAAGCTATATCTCTGAAAGTTTCATAAGCAGTGGCAGGTATATTTCCTACAAGCACATCTATCTTTTTCTTTTTGACCTCTTTTATGAACCTTTTTTTGTCATCACCCCAACGGTATGTAACCTCTTCTATCTTGTTTGGCCAACCTTTGAAGTTGCTATAGTCAAAAAACCTCATGACATAATCCATATACAAAAACCCTAGTTTTGGTAAATCTTTGTTTTTTAGTCCCATCTTTTTTCCTTTTATTTTGTCATCTATTTGCTTTGATTGTATCTATATTTGCTGATCATGATGATATTACAAACAACAACAACATAACTCTTAACATATATTCACCTTGATATTTATAGATAAAATACTACGATGCAATCATCCTGCTACACCGACACTGTCTCATCTATAAATTTGTAGTATTTTATCGCAACAAGCTTAAACTTCGCCTGTCTGTGTCAATATCCCACGGTTAAAGATTGTCGACAATCTTTATGTGGCTATCATTTAAACCAAGCAGCCCATATGTTTGCCCCTCGTTTTGTGGTTGTATTGGACTTGAGCTTTTATATCTTTTTATAGTATTTGTGAAACGACTTCTTAGTCTCGCAACTTCAAAGCTCACCGTTTTCTGATGTTGCTCTCATTTGCTCTTGATCGTTCTATCTGCACTATCATCTCGATAACTTTTTTATAACTTTTGATAAAATAGTTTTTAAACAATGTATGATTGCCAGTTTCATAGTAAGATACGATTGATTTTAAATACTCTTTTACGCTCTCATCATCTGGAATATATATCATATTTAAACTATCTTTCAATACTACATTTAACATCAGTCTTGCAGTTCGTTTATTGCAGTCTGTGAAGTATTGAATATATGCTAGATTGTTATGGATATACAAAGCTTTATTAAATGGATTTTCTATAGTATCGCTGATCTTAAACAGATAATCCAGCTCATATTCTAGCTTTTCTTTGGTTGCTAGTGGAATATGATTGCACCCTGTGATCGTAACTTCTTTATCTCTTGGTGTGGCTCTTTGATTGTGAGCTACCATTTCAGCAGATAAAATATAGTGCAAATCTTTTAAAGTTTGTTTTGATGGTTTCAAATCTTGTGTGATAAATATATCATAAGCATCTCGTAGATTTAAAATCATCTTTGCATCGCTGTATTTTTTGCCACCTGCTGTTCTGCCATATTGTATCAATGCTTGTGTGTCTAGCTTATCATAAGTATTACCCTCTATCAGTGCGGATGTATAGATAAAATCCAAGCCAAATTTATCTATGTAGCTTTTGTTGTGCAAAAACTTTTTTAGCGATACTTTTTGATTTAGCTCTTCTAAAAGTTTTATCTCATTTGGTGTCCATATATCTGTGTTGTCCATGTAGTCAGGATTGTAAGTTATCATCTTTGACTCCTTGTTTTTTATAATTTTCAATATCATCATATCAACCTTGCCTTGCCACTGAAAAGTCCGCTTACCATTTCCCCTCCACTATATCTATCTCACTATCACTCAAACCATAAAGCTCATAAACCATAGCATCGATCTTTGGATAGCTGTGCTGTGCCTTGGGCTTTTGTGCTTGGACAACTACTAGTGGCTCTATATTGTCAGTCAGCAAATCTTTCACAAATTCTCTCAGAATATTCTCCATTGCTGTGATACATACAGTTATTTTCTTCACAATAACAGTTTTCGGCAAAATCTTCATCCTCCAACCAATCTTTGATCTCCAGCGAACAAAGGTCATATTCTACGGGTTCTGCACCGTCCATATCTCCAAGTATCTCTTCTTTTATAAAGGTGTGTGAGCTACATGAGATAAAATTCCACAACCCTAGACACATTAACTCTTCGTTTGTCACTGTTTTGGGGTCTTCTATAGTCGTGTCGTGGTCACGGAACCACTCACTCAACAAAAAATCAACTTTTTCACATTCGTATTCATAGTCAATATCTCTGTCTGTGTCATCGCAACCATCTGTATAGTTGTAATAGTTTTGACCAAATACTCCAAGTATTGCATATATGGTTGGATACCTTGAAAACCAAACACTACCATCTACAAAAGTTACCAAACTGCTGATAGAATCAAGTCTTTCTATATATTTCTCATAGCTTATATCATATCTATCCTTCAATATTTCTGTAAGTTTCTGCTTGTATGTTGTCTGTTTTGTCATGGTTTGCCTTTTTGTGTGATAATATCATATTAAACTTAAACTTCGCCTGTCTGTGTCCATATCGCACGACTAAAGATTGTCGAC
>JAOZTH010000090.1 GCA_029939245.1 Arcobacteraceae bacterium | reverse complement strand
TCTCAAACCTCGTGTTTGTCGTGTGGTGAGTTTTCGCTCATAGACAGATAGCTGTTTAATGCTCCTAGATATGCTCTAGCGCTAGCAAGCACCGTGTCTATGTTTAGTCCGTGTCCTATGACATTGAAAGCAGCATCGCCAAACTTGACTTTGCATACTACTTTTGCTAGTGCGTCCTTGCCCTCGCCTACTGCTTGGACTTGATAGTCCATCAGTTTGCCTCGCTGTTTGGTCACTCTATCTATGGCTTTGAACACTGCATCTATAGCACCGTCTCCTATACTAGCATCGCTATATGTTTGTTTGTCATGAACTATAGCTATGGTCGCAGTAGCTAGCCCACCTGTGCAGTTGTTTATCTGGACAGATTTTAGCTCATATTGCTTATCTTTGTTTAACCTCTCGTCCGATATGATAAACCGTATATCGTCATCGTGGACTGTTTTTTTCATATCGCATAGCAGTTTAAATCTATCAAACGATCTTTTCAGCTCCGTTTCACTCAAGTTATCAAATCCCATAGCCAGCACCTTGTCACGAAATGCCGCACGGCCAGAGAGTTTGCCTAACACTATAGTGTGGTTCTCTTCTACTCCTATGTCATAGGGCTTCATGATCTCATAAGTCTGCTTGTGTTTGAGCACTCCGTCTTGGTGTATGCCACTTTCGTGACTGAAAGCATTTTTGCCTACGATGGCCTTGTTGGGTTGTGGCTGTATGCCTGTGATAGTAGCTACTAGCTTGCTCGTGGGCGATATCTGTCTGGTGTTGATATTTGTGTCAAACTTCTTGTAGTGGTCTTTTCTCACCTTTATCGCCATGACTAGCTCTTCAAGTGCGGCATTGCCGGCTCTCTCGCCTAGACCATTTATAGTGCATTCTACTTGTCTGGCTCCTGCTGTGATACCTGCTAGAGTGTTTGCTACTGCTAGTCCTAGGTCGTTGTGATTGTGCAGTGAGATTATAGCTCGCTTACCTATATGCTTCGCCATAGTTTCTACCATATCATATATCTCAAATGGCAACCTATATCCTACAGTATCTGGCAAGTTTATCGTGCCTGCCCCTACTTCCAAAACTGCATCTGTGATATCTTTCATGAAGCTTATATCGCTCCGCCCTGCATCTTCTAGCGAAAACTCTACATCGTCTACAAATGTCCTAGCATATGACACTGCTGCCACTGCTCTTTTGATGACCTCATCACTTGACATCTTTAACTTGTATTTCATATGTATAGGGCTTGTCGCTATAAATGTATGTATCCTTTGGTGCTTTGCTTTTGCTATACTCTCTCCTGCTTTTTTGATATCACTCTCGACCGCTCGTGCTAGTGAGCAGACTTTGGTCTGTTTTAGCTCGCTCGCTATCTGTGCTATAGCATCGAAGTCGCCCTCGCTAGATGCGGCAAATCCAGCTTCTATGATATCCACGCCCAATTTTTCTAGCTGTAGAGCTATCTGGACCTTTTGGTTTGTATTCATAGATGCTCCAGGCGACTGCTCTCCATCTCTCAAAGTCGTATCAAAGATGATGATATTATGCATCTTTTGGCTCCGTATATACCACTCCGCCGTTTTTTGTTATGATATCCTGAACTCGTGCACCTGTGATCACTTCTATATCTAGTAGCTCCTTGGTCATCTGTTCTATAGCTTCTTTGTGTGATTTTAAGTGCTTGATGACTACTTTGTATCTCTCTTTGAGAGTTTGTTTGATATGTTCGTCCAGCTTGTTTGCCATACTATCGCTGTAGTCCTTGCTCGTCTGCCCTCCGCCTAAAAATTGGTTTTGTTGTTTGTTTAGCACCATAAGTCCGCTTATATCATCGCCACTCATACCATATAGACCAGCCATCGCTTTGATGATATCTGTGGCACGTTCTAAGTCATTGCCAGCTCCTGTGCTTATCTCGCCTATGAAAACTTCTTCGGCAGCTCGTCCGCCTAGCAACACATCTACCTCGGCTATAAGCTCGTGCTTTTGTATCAAGTATTTGTTTTCTTCTGGAGTGTTTAGTGTGTAGCCCAAAGCGGCTAAACCACGAGGGACTATAGATACTTTGTTTACCTTTTTTGCTCCTTTGGTGATCTCTGCTATCAGCGCATGTCCGCTTTCGTGATATGCTACTATCTTCCGCTCTTTTGGAGATATTCGCCTGCTTTTTTTCTCCAGTCCTGCTATCTGTCTCTCTACTGCTTCTTTGAAGTCCTCCTCTGCTACTTCTTCTTTTGATACTCGTCCTGCTAGCAGTGCTGCTTCGTTTATGATATTTGCTAGATCCGCTCCTGCTAGTCCAGCGGTCATCACTGCTATATCTCTCAAGACTACATCCGAAGCGACTTTGACATCTTTGATATGCACTTGCAATATCTCTATCCGTCCTTCTAAGTCTGGCTTGTCTACCAGCACTTGTCTGTCAAATCGCCCAGGGCGAAGCAGTGCCGGGTCTAGTATCTCTGGTCTGTTGGTCGCGGCTAACACGATGACCGGTGCTTTGTCGCTACTAAATCCGTCCATCTCTGCTAAAAGTTGGTTGAGTGTCTGCTCTCGCTCGTCGTTGCCACCTATACCACCACTAGCACGGCTCTTGCCTATGGCATCTATCTCGTCTATAAATATGATAGCCGGGGCATTTTGTTTGGCTTGTTCAAACAGGTCTCGAACCCTAGAAGCTCCCACTCCTACAAACATCTCTATAAACGAGGAACCAGTGACACTCAAAAACTCCACACTAGCCTCACCTGCGGCCGCTTTGGCTAGAAGTGTCTTGCCAGTTCCGGGAGGTCCTACTAGTAGCACACCTTTTGGTATCTGAGCTCCTAGCTTGAGGTATCGTTCGGGGGATTTAAGAAAGTCAACTATCTCCATGACCTCCTCTTTGGCTTCTTTGTTGCCTGCCATATCTTTAAATGTCACATTTGGTTTCTCGCTGTTTATCATCTTTTTTGATCCACCCATACCTAGTATGCCTCCGCTCATAGAGGACTGGATACGGTTTGATAAAAACATCCATATACCAAATATTATGACCATAGGTATAACCCAGCCAAACAAAATATCCTCAAAATAGTTCTCTTCATTTACAGACCCATATGCTATGTTGTGCTGTTCTATGAGAGGTATCAGTGTGCTGTCGTTTGGTACTTTTCTAGCTTTGTATGCTGTCTGCTGTTGGTTTCTGGTCTTGCTTAGTGCTTGGATATTTATATTACCTATGATGACTTGCTCTATCTCTCCTGTCTTTAGTAGCTCTTTGAGAGCTGAGTATGGGACAGATTTTTTGACTATCTTTACCTGTTGGTTGCTGGTGAGTTCCATACCGTCTTGTGGCACAAAACTTTTAAATGCCAGTATAGTAACTAGAGAAAATATAAAGAAAAATACGATAGGGTTGTTGCCAAAAAAGTTTGGCTTGTTGTCTTTGGGGTTTTTGGGGTTTGGGGTCTTGTCTTGCATTTGCTGTCCTGTTTTTTCACATTTTATCTAAAGTTTATAAATTTTAAGTATTTTTTTGTATAATAAAAAAACAAAGGAATATTATGACAAACAATACAAAGATATTTGACACCCACGAAAGCAAGATACGAGCATATTGTCGTGTAGTGCCAAGCGTGTTTAAGTCGTGTAAAAATGCCACCATGACAGATGAAAATGACAAGCTGTTTATAGACTTTTTCGCAGGAGCTGGTGTGGTAAATTTTGGTCACAACAATGACAAGATGCAAGAAGCCGTCATAAACTTCATCAAAGCAGACGGAGTGATACACTCACTAGATATGCACACAGATGTCAAAAGAGAGTTTATAGAGACTTTTGTCAAAAATATACTGGTCCCACGAGGTTGGGCGGACTACAAGCTCCAGTTTACAGGACCTACAGGCTCAAATGCAGTAGAAGCCGCACTCAAACTAGCTAGAAAAATCACAGGCAGGACAGAGATAGTAGCATACAATCGTGCCTTTCATGGTATGACTTTGGGAGCACTGTCATGCACAGCAAACAACCACTACAGGTCTAGTTCTGGTGTGCCACTTACAAATATAATTCGCGGAACATTTGATGATATGGAAGCTTTGGAGACCATGAAAAAACAGATGCTAAACACAGGCGAAGGACTTCAGCCACCGGCGGCATTTTTGATAGAGCCTATCCAAAGCGAGGGTGGTGTGAGGATAGCATCTAAGCAGTGGCTTCACGGCGTGCAGAAGTTTGCCCGGCAGTGTGGAGCTTTGCTAATACTTGATGATATTCAAGGTTCATCTGGACGACACGGAAGCTACTTTAGCTTTGATGGGCTTGATATGGACCCAGATATCATAGTCCTAGCCAAAGGCTTAGGTGGTATCGGCACTCCTATTGGTATGCTAGTAAACAAGCCAGAAGTAGACGCCGCTTGGAAGCCAGGGCAACACACAGGCACTTTTAGGGGTCAGGGCATATCGTTTGTGGCTGGCAAAGTTGGGTTGGATTATTTCAAAGATGAGAAGCTAAACGACGAAACCAAACGAAAAGGCAAGATCATAGAGCAGTATTTGACCGAGATTTGCGACAGATACAGCGATATCTTGGAAGTGAGAGCCAAAGGTATGATGGTAGCTATCGAGTTTAAGTCCGCTGACATAGTCGCCAATATCACGAAAAAAACTTATGAAAACGGTCTCATAGTAGGAGCATGTAGCTCTGGAGAGATTATCAAGCTAATACC
>JAOZTH010000031.1 GCA_029939245.1 Arcobacteraceae bacterium | reverse complement strand
GAGCCACTTGCAAATTCAAAAACACAACATAGCTAATTTTTTATTTCATTGACTTTTTGTCTAAAAAAAGATAGGCAACTGTTTTTGTAGTAAAATCTGCCATCATTGTGCTACATTTATAAAAAAGCATATTTTTAGCTCGTGCTTTATGGATAACTTTAAATTCTTACGGTTTTTAATAGTGTCATCTAGACATTTAAAGCGAAGCTATATTATAAGTTTCAAACTTTGGTGGATACAAATAGACAATATGCCAAACGATAAAACAGATGCCACTTTGGTAGCTTCTTGATAATATATCGTATTGCATCCAAAATCATCTTTCAGATACTTATTTACTCGCTCTACCATACTTCTTTGGTTGTAGTGGTGTGTATATGAACTTTGTCGTATGTTTAAGTATTTAAACTTTTTCTTTTCATCTTTGATAAGTTCTGTTTTTTCTTTTAGAGCTTGAGAATTTTTTGGATTGATATCTATCAGTGGCTTATGGTTTAGTCTTGTTGAATAATCCCTTATTATGTCAGCATCATATGCAGCATCTTGTAAATCATAAAGGTAGGTAACCTTTTCGCTAATCTCTTTCATAAGTGGCAAGGCAACACTGCTATCGTGGGTATTTGCACCGCTATATATAGCTGATATTGGAATATCACCATCAACTACACCAATATGAAGTTTGCCACCTATCCAAACTTCTTTGTATCCTTTTGAATTTTTCTTCATACCAACTCCACAATCATGGGATACAAGAGATAACATCTCTTCGGTTGTTTTCATATGCTCTTGTTGTTCCAATATCTTTGGTTCGGCAGGTTCTCTTTTTTCACTCTTTTTTGGTCTACCAACTTTATACTTTGGTTTGATAGTTTTTTTGACTTTTACCGCTTTTTGTCTTAATGTATCTTGGTAGAATCAATCGCATTGTAGAGATATATGGTATCGCTTAGATATTTTTTTATAAATCTATCTTGAGCTTTTTTTGCAATTTTCAACTCACTGATAACCTTAAATACCCTACTAAATGTAGCCTCACTTGGGATATCATTTTTGTATCTCCAGCCACAAAGGACTCTTAAAACTCTATCACTATGAAGTCTATCTATCAAATCTCTTGTGATTTGAATATTGTAAACACTCTTGGCGATCATAGAGATAGCTATTTGTTGATTGTGCTTTACAGGAAACATTTCACTTCGTGAAAGCGATTCTCTTGTTTTGGTTTGTTTGTGATTGTTTTTGTTGTAACTAAACTTTCTATTTGTGCAAAGTCCAATATTTTTATGAGTTTTTCTTCTTTGGAACTTAATGTTCCGTCCGTTTGGACAAAGGCAGGAAACAAAGAATTTTCCAAATTTAACACTTTTAACCACATTTGTGACAAGCCTGAAGTTTTTTTAGATACAATAGTCATACTGGATTCCTTTTTGGGTTTTTAATTGTGGTATTATATCATAAAACAATAAGGTTTTCAGTGTTTTTGAGCTAAAAAATAACTAAATTATCAACTATTTAGGTAATTTGTAAGTGGCTCAAATAATAAACAGAAACTTCACGATGATTGATTCAAATATACTAATCTACCAAGACAAAAATAGCCAAACAACACTTCATAAAATTATTTTGCCTTAATATTTATATAAAAATGATATAATACTACCAATCAGGAGATACTAAAAACTATGCTAGAGATTATCATCATCACTATACTTATATCAACCATATTAAACCTACTTTTAAAACAGTTTGAGATACCTACCATCATAGGATACATAGCCACAGGCACTATCATAGCATATGGATTTCATCTACACGAAGCTGTCAATAGTCATGAACTCAAAGATATAGCCGAGTTTGGAGTGGTGTTTTTGATGTTTACTATAGGACTTGAATTTTCTGCCAAACACTTAGCAAAAATGAAAAAAGATGTGTTTGTATATGGTGGAGCACAAGTCCTATTGACAGCGACTATTTTATCTTTTTTGGCTCATCATTTTTTCTCTATAGAGGCAAAATCCGCTATCATCATAGGTTTGGCTCTAGCTTTGTCATCTACAGCTATAGTCTTGAAACTTCTAAACGAAAGTGGCGATATAAACAAAGCTTATGGCAGAAGAGTTTTGGGAGTGCTACTATTTCAAGATATAGCAGTCATACCCATACTGCTCATGATCACGATATTTTCAGCAAAAGACGGCTCTGTATCAGATCTGCTTTTGATGACCTTGGGCAAAGCTATGCTTTTGCTTTTTGGCTTGTTTGTAGCTGGTAAATACTTGCTGGAGCCATTTTTTGAAAGTGTCAGCAAGACAAAGTCAGACGAGATATTTATAAGCTCTATCTTGCTTATAGTCATAGGTGCTTCATATGTCGCACATATGTTTGGATTTTCATATTCTCTAGGTGCTTTTGTAGCAGGTATGCTTATAGCCGAGACTCACTACAAATACCAAGTTCAAGCAGACTTGATACCGTTTCGCGACTTACTTTTGGGTGTGTTTTTTATCACTGTTGGTATGCAGCTCAATTTTGAGATTATATTTGAAAATATAGCTACCATATCTGTGTTGTTGCCAGTGTTGATAGCTATCAAGATGACTATCATATATAGCATATTTAGATTTAGCTCAACTACTAGCTCACGAGATTCTATCAAAACTTCTTTGTCTATATTTCAGCTAGGAGAGTTTGCCTTGGTCATATTTGAGCTAGCATATGCCAAAGAGTTGCTAGACCCGACAACTGGGCAAATACTCATAGTAGTAGTTGTGATAAGTATGATCATGACACCTTTTGTGCTGAAAAATATATCAAAGATAGCCGACACTATAAACAAAACAGACGAGCCAACACTAGATACGGCGAAGCTAGATATAAGTTCGCTAAAAAACCACATAGTCCTCGTAGGTTATGGACGACTAGGCAAACACATATCATATTTGATAGAGAAAAACAATATGAATTTTGTAGCCATAGAGGGTGATATAAAGACAGTCAAAGATGCACAAAAACAAAATCTACCTGTGATATTTGGCAATGCATCACAGAAAAATATACTAGAGTCGGTCCATATACGAGATGCAGCTTCTGTCATAATATCTATAGGCAACAGCCAAAAGCTCCACCATATATGTCAATCAGTCAACGAACTAACCAACAACACCAAGACGATAGTCAAAGTAAATAAATACGAAGAAAAAGAACTTCTAGATGACCTAAATCTGTCTCATATAGTAGTGGAGACAGAGAAAACTGCTACAGCTATGTTTGATGAAGCTATGAAATGTTGATAATACAAGAATATTATGGTATTATGACAAAAAATATACATAGGAGAAATATATGAAACTATATGCACCATGGGAAAAAGCATTTAACAAGCTATCGACTCCATTTGAACAATTTTTACATGCCCAGACAACTACTGGCTTGGTTCTCATGGCTACGACTATATTTGCCCTCATATTGGCAAACTCACCGTTGAGTGAGATATATTCAAATTTTTTTCATATTACTATCGACTTCAATGTAGGCTCATGGAGGCTATCGCATACTATTCATCACTGGATCAACGATGGACTTATGGCTATATTCTTTTTCATGATAGGGTTAGAGATAAAAGGCGAAGTGCTATCTGGCGAACTTTCAAATATCAAGGTCGCCATCTTGCCTATATTGGCTGCTATCGGTGGTATGGTGTTTCCTGCTTTGATATATCTTTATATAAATATGGGGCTTGAGGGGGTCTCTGGCTGGGGCATACCTATGGCTACAGATATAGCTTTTGCTATCGGTGTGTTGGTGCTTTTGGGCAAAAGAGTGCCTCGCTCACTTGTGGCATTTTTGGTAGCACTAGCTATCGTAGATGATCTAGGTGCCGTGCTTGTCATCGCTCTGTTTTATACCGAACAGATACACACGATACCGCTCATGCTAGCTGGCGGGACATTTTTGGTGATGATTTTGCTAAATCGTTTTGGCATACAAATGATTTTGCCATATTTTGTAGTGGGGCTGTTTTTGTGGTTTTTTATGCTAGAATCTGGTGTCCATGCTACTATAGCCGGAGTCATAGCTGCTATGACTATACCGTCTAAGCCTAGGCGAACCGCTCTTGATTTTACCAAACATACTAAAAATATGCTAGATGAATACGATAGTTATCCCGTAGGTGCGGACAACAGTTTGCACACCAAACAAAAGGCAATACTCACAAATATAAAACACAGCATAGATGAGGTGGGTACACCTGCAACCAAGCTAGAACACGATCTACACTTGCCAGTGGCATTGGTCGTCATACCGCTATTTGCTCTAGCAAATGCTGGCATAGCTATAGATTTTGGCTCTATCGTCGACACTATAGCACAGCCTGTTTCACTTGGTATCATAGCAGGTCTCATACTGGGCAAAGTGCTTGGTATATTTGGAGCAGCATGGATAGCTATAAAGCTAAAACTAGCAAAACTTCCACAAGACAGCTCGTTGTCGCAGATCTTTGGAGTGGCATTTTTGGGTGGTATTGGCTTTACTATGTCTATATTTGTAGCAGACCTAGCATTTATAGACAACGAACAGCTCATATTTCAAGCAAAAGTCGGCATACTAGTAGCATCTATTTTTGCTGGTGTGTTTGGATACTTGTGGCTTAGATATATTGCAAAAAATAGTGACACTGCAGATGGTATGAAGTAGATTATGAAAACAAATATCAAAAAAATTCTCAAAAACCAAAAACTCATGGAGTTTATAGACAAACACAAGATTCCTCGTGAATTTTTGTCTATCAACAGAGTCATGGTATCAAGAGCATTTCTCATAGGTTTGTTTGTAGCGCTCATACCTATACCTATGCAGATGCTCGTAGTGGTGGTGTTGATGAGATTTTTCAGGTTCAATCTACCTCTAGCAGTAGCATTGTGCTGGATTACAAACCCTATATCTATGCCACTCATATTTTATGTAGAATACTATGCTGGTAGTTTTATGCTAGGACTTGATATTTCATCTGCTCCTGTGTCGCTGGATTGGTTTACTGACAACTTGTCAAATATCTTTGTGCCGTTGTATTTTGGGGCTTTGGTAGTAGCGACCACTGTATCGGTATCAGTGTCATTTGCTATAAATCGCCTATGGATATATCTCGTAGCAAAAAAGAAAAAGCTACACTACAAGGAGCGATGATATGCTAGATATAGTAGTGGCATGGATAGTAGATACCGTGGGGGCTTTGGGTTATGCTGGTATATTTTTTATGATGTTTTTAGAGAGTTCGTTTTTCCCTTTTCCGTCCGAAGTGGTCATGATACCTGCTGGATATCTAGCGAGCATAGGACAGATGAATATATTTTTAGTAGTCTTTTTCGGTATAGCTGGTAGCCTAGCCGGAGCGGTATTTAACTACTATCTAGCTATGAAGTTTGGCAGACAATTTATAGCAAAGTGGGGCAAATATGTTTTTATAGACGAGCAAACTTTGCAAAAGATGGAGCGGTTTTTTGACAAACACGGAGATATATCTATCTTTAGTGGCAGGTTGATACCGGCTGTGAGACAATACATATCGCTCCCCGCTGGTCTAGCACAGATGGATATATACAAGTTTTCTATCTATACTTCACTAGGAGCTGGCATATGGGTGCTGATATTGAGCTTGTTGGGCTATTTTATAGGTCAAAATCAAGCACTCATAACTCAATATCTACATATCATTGTCGTGGCTATTTTAGGCATCTTGGTAGTCGGTGCTTGGTATTATGTGAGAAAACAGAGACAAACAAAAAACACAACTCTATAGTCTATAGTCTGTTTTTCATATCTTTCATCTCTTTTTGGGCTTCACGGCTTAGAGTTTTTTGTTTGAGGGCTTCTCTCTTGTCGTGGAGTTTTTTGCCACGTGCAAGTGCTATAGTCACTTTGACTAGATTTCTGTCGTTGAAATATAGTTTGACGACCACTATAGACATACCATCTTTGGCTACTTTGTCGTGGAGCTTTTTGATCTGTTTTTTGTGTAGTAGTAGCTTGCGGTCTCTTGTTTCGGCAGGGCGGTTGTGTTTGTTTGCTGTGCTTAGATGAGTTATGTGCATATTGATCACATACACCTCACCGCCTAGAACTTTGACATAACACTCCTTGAGATTTACCCTGCCATCTCGTATAGCTTTTATCTCGCTACCTTGTAGCACAGCCCCAGCTTCAAACCTCTCTAGTATCTCGTATTCATAGGTCGCCTTTTTGTTCAAGAACTGTCTGTTTTTGTCAGTCGTTGATTTTTTTGAACTCATCTTTAAACTTTGTTATTATATTTTTGTCTCTTAGTAGCACTATGTTTTCATCGTTTTTGTCGTTTGCTTGGTTTGTAAAGTTATATGAGCCACTTATCACCACATCGCTGTCAAATATCATCACCTTGTCGTGCATCTTTTTTGGATTTGTATCTAGCTTGACCGATATGCCGGCCTTTTTTAACTCGCTGTATTTGGAGTAGCTTTGGTATTTGTCTTGGTCTTTGTCAAACACTACTTCGACTTTGACACCTCTGCTGTGAGCTTGTATCAAGCTGTCGCTTAGCAGTTTGTTTGTAAAGGCAAATGCCAACACCTGTATAGATATTTTGGCTTTGTCTATATGCTCTTTTATAATATTTTCTATGTTGTGTTCTGGCGAAAAATATATATCTATATAGTCACTTTTGTAGCTAGGAACTGCACTGTTGTCACCTGCTAGCAGTTTTTGGACTTTGGCTTTGTATCTGCTGGCGATATTTTTGTCCGTCAGCTTCAATATGTTTTCATGGTTTCTATAAAACGCATACACGGTATAGTTAGCAGAGCCTACATATACCACCGTATCGTCTATGACTAATATCTTGTCATGCATAGTTTTGTCATCTGTGTCATCGTCTGCTACTGTTATGCCTGTATCTCTTAGCTCTTTAAATACCTCTTTGTTTTTGTATTCTTTGTCTGTGATTATCTTGACTTCTACTCCTCTGGCTTTGGCATCTATGATCGCTTGTTTTATGTTTTTGTTGGTGAAGCTATACATGGCTAGATATATGCTGGTCTTTGCTTGGTCTATACTATCTATGATGATATTATCAGCTCCGCCTTTATAATACGCTCCTGAAGTTTGACTGAAATATACCTGTGCTGTGGTGCTGTGCTGTGGTGTTTGGTCTGTGTTGTCTGTCTGTGTCGGCTTGTCTGTGCTACTACTACAACCAGTGGCAAAAAGCAGCAACAACGACAAAATAAGTTTAAATAAATTTTTCATGACATATTGTATCACAACAAACTTAAACTAAGTTTTAAACAATAAACAATCCAACCACCACGGCTAGTTTTACACTCTTTGGAGCTTAAAAAAATGGCAACTTGGGAACGAGACAGAGAATATTACAAACAACTCACAGTTGGCTATAGCAATCTTGAGATATTTTATTTATTTTCTCAAATTAACATATATGAATGACAAATATGATTTAATATGTTATAATAGATCTCAAAAGTAGTAGAAGCAAACTTGAGGGATAAATATCCCCAGTGAAAGTTTCTACAAAAAAGGATAAAATATGAACAGATTAGTTTTAGCGGTTATAGTATTAACATGTAGTATGTCAGCAGGAGATATCACAGTAGAGGTGAAAAATATCTTAAATACCAAAGGTAAGTTGGATATAGGTTTATACAACAAAGAGGACGATAGTTTCGGGGACAGAGAGAAAAACTTCAAAGGGGCAGAAGTAGCTATCAAAGGCAAGACAGTAGTCTATAAATTTACAGATGTGCCAGATGGGACCTATGCTGTAGCTGTGATACACGACGAAAACAAAAACAACAAACTAGATAGAAACTTTTTTGGTATTCCTAGCGAAGGTTATGGATTTAGCAACAATATTCGTCCTATGTTTAGAGGTGCTAACTTCAAAGAATCAAAGTTTAGATTAAATGGAGATAAAAAAATAACCATAAAGATGGGTTACTAATATGAAAAAAAAGCTACTGTTGTTGTCTGTATTTGTTAGTATTTCGCTTTTAGTAGTTGAAGCACAAGCAGCAAAAAAAATATCATCTACAAAATCAAAGTCAATATTGTCCATACGACCACATTTTGGAGTCGGCACTGATGACAGCCAACATTTTGGCGGTAGGATTTTGCTAAAATCTGGCAAGAAACAAGCATATGGACTGGAGCTAACAAGATTTGAGATAGAAGACGAATCAAACTCTACAGAAAAAATAAAATTTAACACCATAGGTATAGTATTGGAGCAAAAACTATTTGGCTGGTTCAATATGTCTATAGGCACGGTGGGATATTTTGACTATGGACCAGATGAGCAAAATATCGTAGGACTGGTATCGAACTTAGGTTGGGAGCCAGACAACAACACATGGTTTAAGCCTTTTGTGACATTTAGAAATGATCTCATCTTTGATACAAATGAAACAAAAAGTATAAATAGTATTAGCCTAGGGCTGAAAGTTGTGTTTTGATATGACTATGATACCCATGACCATATATACGGTGCTATTCGTTGTAGCGATAGTGCTGCCACTGCTGGGGCGAAAGCCGTTTACATACTATGTATCAAAAGGTGCTTACCCAAAAGCGATAAGTCAAAGCGATCTGTTTTTACGGATAAACAATATCATCAGCTTCATCTGGGCTGGTATATTTGCCACTGCCTTTGTGCTAGTGCAGATACGATATAGTCCATATAGTGCCGACAATATGCTTATATCAAATGCTATGGCCTTTTTGCCACAGATAGTCTTAGGTATCCCTGTATCTATATATTTTCCTATATGGTATATGAAACGACCAAACTCCAAAATACGATTTGATAGCATGAAAGATGCCTTTAGTGCTATGCCATATGGTATCAACAAAGAGTTTGCCAAAGGTGTAGATGTAGTAGTCCAGTTTGTGCTAAGCGGAGATGAAGCTGGAGAGTCTTATATCATCATCAAAGACCAAAAATGCACCCACACTACAGGACGACACGAAAATCCCACAGCGACTATCCAGTGCGACAGTGGATTGTGGCTAGATATAACCAATGGCGACATAGACGGCACGAGTGCATTTCTAAACAAAAGATATAAGCTATCTGGCGACGGCTCTATCATGCTAAACTTTGAGAAAATCTTTGATACAAGAGCAAAGTTTGAGACCATAGCTGACAGACCACAGGACTATGACTACAAGACCATATCATCTAAGCAGATCAAAAATATAGTCGTGTTTGATGGAGGAGCGAGAGCCAAAAAGTTTAGCAAAACTACCCTTATGGTAGATAAATTTGTAGCAGGTGCCAAAAGTGAAGGAGCAAAAGTAGAAGAGTTTAAACTCTCAAAGCTAGATATACATATTTGCGATGGATGCTATATGTGCTGGACCAAAACTCCAGGGCAGTGTGTCCACAAAGATATCATGACCGAACTACGAGAAAAATACAGAGCAGCCGACTTGGTAGTGTTTGCATCACCGCTTTATATATTTAATGTCACAGGAGTTATGAAAACTTTTATGGATAGATTGTTGCCACTTATACAACCATATATGCTACTAGATGAAAAAGATGGACACATATCTCACCCAGATAGGTTTCCACAGCACGGCGAACAAGGTTTCGTGGTATTTAGTGCTGGTGGATTTGCTGATATTGACAACAACTTTGACGGTCTCAAAGCTATGTATAGAGCTTGGGACAGTCACAATGAAAATACCCATATGATGGGCGAGTTCTTTTTGCCGGCAGCCGAAGTGATAGTCCAGCCTGTTTATAAAAGTAGAAAAGAGCTAGTCCAAAAGGCTTGTTTCGATGCAGGAGTCCAAGCAGTCAAAGAGGGCAAGATAGATTATAGATATATGAGTGCGGTGTCAAATCCTATGGTAACCAACAAAACATTTCAGCATCAAGCAGATCTGTTTTGGGCTACATTAGATGGCAAAGCTCCATATACAAAAGAGGTGCCAAGGATATAGAGATAGATTATAAATGACAGCATGTTATATCATCGCTTTGACAGTTTTTTGTGTCCACTTGTATCACCACATGCGAAAAGCCTATACGAGCTAGCTTTTCTTTGATAGTATTGTTGACAGTCTCACAAACTTCCAAAGTGGTGTTTGGATCGGCTAACACTATATGAAACGACATATAGTTTTGTTTGTTGTTTGGGCTTGATATATGTAAGTCGTGATATTGTAGCACTAGTTTGTCGTGCAAGATTATATCATCTAGGACTTGTATAGTTATCTCTGTAGTGTTGAAATCCATAAGAGCAAAAAAGCTTTTCTTGAGCAGGTCAAATGAATGAAAAACGATATAAACACAAAACAAAATCGCCAACAAACTATCTATGAAAAATATATCAAAATAGTATATAAATACTCCAGCTACCACTACACCTACAGATATCAATGCATCGCTTAGCATATGAAAATATGCCGACTTTATGTTGATATCTTCGTTGTGGTCGTGGTCATGATGACTGTGGTCGTGACCAGCACAGCTAGAGATATTGATACTGTGCAAGATATAAGCACTGACTATGTTTGCCACAAATGCGATAAATCCTACGACTATCATATAGAGTGGTTCTACTTTTGTATCATCAAACAGCTTAAACACGGCTTCATATGTGACATAAGCCATAGTGATATACAAAAACAACATATTGACAAATCCTGCCAGAGCTTGGGCTTTGATGAAACCAAAAGTATATCTAAACGATGGTTTTTTCATGCTAAATTTTATAGCTATATAAGTGATAGCTACAGCTAGCACATCACCTGCATTGTGCAAGGCATCGGCTATCAAGGCATATGAGTTTGATATAGCACCAAACAATATCTCAGCAAACACTATGACAAGATTGAACGATATTATCCACAAAAGTTTTGTTAAAATATTCATAAGTTATATTATCCTTTTTTGAGTTAAAATTGAGCCATAGTCGCAACTACGGCGGTGCTACTTTTTAGTATATATGGCTGACCTAGCCCTACTATCTTGTCTGTGTGGAAGTTTGCTAACTCTGTGTCGCTTAAACCTCCCTCACAGCCTACTACTATATGTTTGATATCTTTTATCTGTTTTGATATATGATTGTCACAAAAGTTCAGCACAAAACTATCTGGATATATCTCGTGAAATTTTGCTAAACTTTCGCAGATATCTAGCTCTATCTTGTCTGTCCTACCGCATTGGCAGCTGGAGTTTATAACTATTTTGTCTAGCTTGTCTATGTTTATGGCGAAGTTTTTTTGTGAAAAATCACAATATATAAATGTGAGTTTGTGTAGGTTTAGTTCGTTGAGTTTCGCTAGTGTATCGCCTATGTTTTTGGGGTCTGTGATACACCAGCCTATGTGTAGTTTGCTACTGGGTTTTGGTGCTGTTTTGGTGCTGTCTTTTAGCGACAACGATACTGCTCTTTTGGTTATCTCCTCTACGATATAACTATACAGCAGATCATCGTGCAAGTTGTGAAACATGACAATATCGCCCATCTTTGCTCGTCTTGACTTAGCTATATGCCGATAAAGTTCGCCGTCTATGTCAAGTGTTTTTGCTTTTGCTTCGCTATGATAAAAAAACTGCACCTAAAATATCACGACTATGATATACACAACCGCCAAACAAACAAGCTGATATATGGCTATCTTTGTAGCATATATTTTAAAATCATTTTGAAGTTCCGTCTGTGAGCTTAATATCACTCGTAGTCTCTTGTATCGTTTGATCTCTGCTATCATTATAAACAGTGTCGCTATTATCATAAGCACAACCGTCCAGCTGATATCGTGCCTATATGCCGATACTATTGCTCCTGTATATGCTACGGAAGCATTGACAAAATGCAGCAAAGGGGTCGTCAGTCTGTATGAGTTTTGAACATCTACGAACTTCTGGCTAAACTTTAGTTTGTATATGTTGTAGCATATCAAACATATTAGCAACACTACTGCCACTTCGTGAAAATAGACAGGTCCGCTCATGATATCTGTCATAATTTCTCCAATCTATATAAACTTTGTATCTCATCTGCCCACATATTTTTGTCTGTGGTTTCAAGTATCAAGGGTATATCATCTGTCCTACTGTCGTTTATGATAAACTCAAATGCCCCCCACCCTATGTATCCTGCTCCTAGATTGTGGTGTCTATCTACATGGCTTGCTAGCTCTTTTTTGCTATCGTTTATATGCATACCGCTCAAAAACTCTGCTCCTACTATCTTGTCAAACTTCGCCCAAGTTTCATCGTATGCTTGCTTTGTCCGTATATCATATCCAGCTACAAACATATGGCAAGTATCTATACAAACCCCTATGCGACTCTTGTCCTCAACTTTGTCTATGATATATGCTAGATGTTCAAACTTATAGCCCAAGTTTGTGCCTTGACCTGCTGTGTTTTCTATGACTGCTTTGACATTTTTGGTTCTGTCTAAAGCTTTGTTGATAGAGTAGGCTATAGTGTCAAGTGTGTTTATCTCTGCTTCATATAGTAGCTCACCATACTCTTCGTGGGCTTTGGGTATCTTGACCAGATGACTTCCAGGATGAAAGTTAAGCTTGTCAAGTCCTAGCATATCACATCGGTTTAGCTCGTCTTCAAATGCCATCTGACTTTTGATAAGTTGCTGTTCATCTGGGTGTCCTAAGTTTATGAGGTAGCTATCGTGTGGCAATATATGTTTGGGCTGGATACCGCTTTGGTCTAAAGCTTTGAACCAACTATCCAAGGTTTTGCTGTCAAATGGCTTGGCATCCCATCGTCTTTGGTTTTTGGTAAACATAGCAAATGCCTTTGCCCCTAGTTCCACTGCCTCATGCACTGCATTTTGGACTCCGCCACTCGTGCTTGTGTGTGCTCCTATGTATTTATTTGACATATTTGACCTTGATAAATATCTTGTTTTTGCTATCTTTGTGGTATATATTCCTTTTTTTCAAAAGTCTATACAAAAAGTCGCCTACATAACTTTCGTGTAGAAATTTTTTGTTAAATGCCTTGCCACTCATACACTCAAATGTAGTCCTACACACCATACCTGGTGATACTTTTAGCTCCAGCACTGGGTGACCTACTTTAAATATCTGTAGAATGATGTTGTTTTCATAATAGTTGATAAACCCTTGATCGTAGAAGTTCATATTTTTGGTCTTAAATAGTATTATAGCAGGTTTTGATACTTCTGGTTGCTTCGTAGCACAACCAGCAAACAAAACAACCAGCAACAAAACTACAAGACTACTGCGGTATTCTATTTTTTGCATAGTGCTTTTTCTCCTTTCTCCAAGTTTTTTCAAACTTTTTTCTGTCTGTGTATTTTAGATTTTCTATAAACACTTTGCCATTTAGGTGTTCTATCTCATGTAGCCATGCTACTGCGATATAATCTGTGGCTTTTATGGTTTGCTGTTTGCCATATCTGTCTTGATAAGTCAGCTCTATATCTCTAGCTCTTGATATATCTGCGGTAAAATCAGGTACACTTAGACAACCTTCGTTAAATACCTGTGAGCCTGTGCTTGATATAATCTTGGGATTGATAGCTTCTATGAGGTTCTCTTTTTTGACTATATCTTCGCCTTGTTCGTCTGCTACTGGTAGATTGATGATGAGAGCCGACATAGGCTTGCCTACTTGCACAGATGCTAGACCTACACCACCAAAATGCTCCATAGTCTCGCTCATATCATCCAGATGTTTGTGCAAAATTTCGTCAAATACCTCTACAGGCTTTGACTTTTGTCTCAACACTTGGTTTGGGTATGTAAGTATCTCCAGTATCATATATATTTGTCTGTCCTAGTCATGTGTCGCTATGACTTTGTCCACGATACCATAGTCCATAGCCTGTGTGGCACTCATAAAAAAGTCTCTGTCTGTGTCTTTTTCTATTTTCTTGATAGTTTGCCCTGTCGTTTTGGCTAATATCTTGTTTAAGTCATCTTTGATCCTCTGTATCTCTGCTGCTTGTATCTGTATATCTGTCGCTTGTCCGCTAGCTCCGCCTAGAGGCTGATGTATCATGATACGGCTGTTTGGTAGAGAGTATCGTTTGCCTTTGGTTCCACATGCTAGTAGAAACGACCCCATAGATGCTGCTTGACCTATGCATATAGTGTTGATATCTGGCTTGATATAGTTCATAGTGTCGTATATGCTCATACCACTAGTGATGACACCACCGGGAGAGTTGATATATAGAAATATATCTTTAGTAGGATCGCTAGCTTCCAAAAATAGTAGTTGAGCCACGATAGTAGATGCCACAGGGTCATTTATCTCGCCACTTAGCATGATGATCCTGTCTTTGAGAAGTCTTGAATATATATCGTAGCTTCGCTCTCCTCGCCCTGTCTGCTCTACTACATATGGGATATAACTCATTTTGCTTTACCTTGTTTTTTTTCGCCTTGCTTTTTCTCTTCTGGTTTTTTTGTGGCTGGTTTTTTGCTATCTAGCTTTTCGTTAAACAACTTCACAAACAGCTGTTGCTCTATCATAGATATTTTCACCGCTGGCATATAGCCCTTTTTTTCATATTGTTTGATAAGATCTTTGCCGTCTTGTCCGCTCATTATCGCTTCATAATATATGGTTTGATTGACTTGTTCATCTGTGACTATTATCTTTTCTCTATCTGCTATCTCGCTTATCAAAAACGTAACTGCTACACTATCTGTGGCTTCTTGTTTAAACTCATCTCTCAACTTCTCTACAAATTTTTCATCCTTTTGTAGCTGGGTTATCTCCTCTTCGCTCATAGCACCTAACTTTTTATTTATAAGTTGGTTTATCTCTTGGTCTACTATGTTTGACGGCACAGCGAAGCTATAGTTGGCTACTAGATTTTCCATAAACTTGGGTTTGATCTCATCCATAAAATATCTGTTTTTGTTTTCGCTTATGATTTGCTCTTTGATATCATCGGTAAGCTTCGCCATAGTCGCCTCCGCATCGCCAGACAATATATATTTAGCAAACTCGTCATCTAGCTTTTGCTTTTTTTTCTCTTGGATTTTGAGGAGTTTTACCTTAAACACGACATCTGCCCCTGCTAGGTCTTTGGCTTGGTATTGTGCTGGAAATGTGACTTTGATATCTTTGGTCTCGTCATATACCATACCTATTACTTGCTCTTCAAATCCTGGTATAAACGACCCACTGCCTATCTCCAGGCTATAGCTGTCTGCCTTGCCACCGTCAAATGCCTTGTCCTCTTTGAATCCTTCGAAATCTATCAACACAAAGTCGCCGTTGCGGACTGCTCTTTTGGTCGCTATATCTGTAGGAGTAGCTTTTGAGTTTGCTAGGTTGTCTAGTCTGTCGTCTATATCCTTTTTGGCTACTTTTATAGGGTTAATCTGCGGTATATACTCTCTATAGTTGCCCACATCTATAGTCGGTTTGAGGTGGATATTTAGCTGTATTTTTATGTCGCCGTTGTCTTGGCGGTCAAACTTTGGTATAGTTGGTTCGCTTGTGAGTTTGGCTTTGTCTATGTTTTGCTCTTTTATCACTGTGTCGTATAACTCTCTAATACAGTCATTGGTAGCATCCTCTTCTAGCTTTTTGCCGTGCATTTTTTTGACTATGTTCGCTGGCACTTTGCCCTTGCGAAAGCCCTGTATATCCATAGTCTTGCCTGCCATCTTTGCTAAGTTGTCTAGCTTTTTGTCTATGTTTGCCTTGAGTATCGTGCTATCTATACAGATATTTGCCTCGTCTGTGTTGGTTGATTTAAAATCCATCTTTTGCCTTTTTTTATTTTTATTGCATTATATCAAATAAAAATAAAAATAAAACAAACAAGAGAATTTAATCTCGCTCCCAAGCTGGAGAGACTG
>JAOZTH010000004.1:36279-40362 GCA_029939245.1 Arcobacteraceae bacterium | reverse complement strand
TGTTTAGCTTCATCTTTTATATCTACAGTTATGTTGTTTGATATAGCCGTGTTTGTTTGGGTGTCTTTGTCCTGTGCCATAGGACTATCAAGCCCACTGCTTCCAAACCCTATGTTGCCGGACTCTGTCTTGTTTTCTAGGTCGCTATATGTCAAAGTGCCAGTCGTCAGTGTAGATGGTTGGGTTGATACTATTTTAGCACCTATTAAGTCTGTGTTGCCTTGTGTGTTTATGTTAAACTGCTTTGTGTTTATAGATGTTTGAGTGCCTACACTTTTGTATCGTTCTTTTTCTATATTTAAGTTTGATTTGGTTGTGCCTACAGTCAATGTCCCACTATCGTGCTTTTTAGTGTCTTGGAGTGAGCGGATAGTTAGATCACCTCGGACATTCATATCAAGTTTGTCGGCATCTATGTTTGCTCCACTTAGTGCGGTATCTTTGGTCGATGTAGTTGCTAGAGTGCCGAAGTTTAACACAGCATTGTTATATGTAGTTGATTTGGTGTTGGATTTAGACACAGTTGCTTCACCCTCTATGAAACCTGTAGTCATATCCATATTTACTTTAGCTTCTTGAGATGAGCTACTAGAAGCTGATGTGTCGGCACTGGCTTTTATATCTATAGTTTTTGCCTGTATATCGCCTGTGTTAGCTGATAGATTGCTACCACTTATAGTAGCTTTGTCTCTGGCTTTTATAGTTAGGTTGTTTGCTCTTATGTTTGAGGCTACAGAGTTTGTCTGGCTTGAGTTAGATTTAGCTTGTTTCATGGTGCCTTCAAGTTCATATGCTACACTGTTGCCACCCCAACCACTTGATGTAGCAGCCGCGACAGTTGCCTTGCCTAGAGCTACAGTAGTTTTGGCTATATTTACTTGTATCATAGTGATATTTAGCTTATACCACTTTTTCTCATCTTTTATATCGTCTAGCTGGTCTTTGGATATTATATTGTTTTTGTAGTTTTCTTTTGCTTTGTCGTATCTTTCTTGATACTGCTTCAAGCTCTCTTTTGCTTTGTTGAGTTGGTTGTTTTGAGCTTTGAGAGTTACTGCTATTTTTGCAGCTTGAATATAATAGTTCTTGACCTTGACTTTGACACGACCCTCTACTTTGACACTCTCTTCACTGGTTGTAGTCTCATCTTTGGCTTCGATTATCTTTACATTTTCACCATCAAGCTCTATATCATCTGCTTGTAAGTTTGACCCTACCACTGCTATATCTTGCTTTGCTTTGATAGTTAGTTTGCCACCAGTATTTATGTTTGATGAAATATGTGCTTGTGTCATAGACACAAGCAGTGATATTGTTGTTAGTATTGATATGATTTTAGTTTTCATATTTTAGCTCCTTTGATTGTTTATATTTTTTGACTCTATTATATCGTACCCACTTTGGTTTTTCTTTTTTATAAAAATAATAGGCTTCAATATATAGTTGGATAGATACAAAGATTAAAGGAATATAGAAGTAGTCTACTGTTTGTCTTTCTATACCATGAACACCTAAGATAAAATCGTCAAATAAATGTAATATTGAACTACCAAAATATTTGTAATAATCATAATATCCTTGTAAAATACTAATATAGTTATATATAATTAAAATACTAATAGTAGATAAAAAAGAAAATAGATACCTGTAAAAGAATTGTATTCCTACTTTTATAGCATAATAAACAAAAATAAAATTGTATATAAAAGCGAATAAAAAAAAGAAAAATCTTTTTGGGTCAAGTATATATGGAAAAGCAAATTGTATAAAATCTGTCTCAATAAAGATATAAAATTGTATATAAAATATAAAATATAAAAAATAAAAAATCAAGAATAAAAAATATAAAATAAAAAACAATGATTTTTTTCGCAGATTTTTATAAGTAAATATAAAGACAATTACTGTTTGAAGTTTAAACCATACAATAACCGCAAAGACTACTAAATCAAAGATACTAAATATCATTGATTTACGACTAAAATATTGTTCAGCAAAAAAATATAATATATACAATATTGTCGGAAAAAAAAGCCAAACTATTATTTTTATTCGCTTTTTGGTAAAAATCAAAAATATAGGATTTATTTTTTTAACAGATTTTATATTTTACTCCAATGGTGACAGAGTTTGCCCAGTTTCTTGTGCATGTTCAAATCTTACTTTTTTTGATTTCGCTTTTTATTATCATTAAGGCTGATATTGGCATAGTTGTTTTTGTTTCAGTTTTCATATATTAAGTTCCTCTATCTTCAACTCACAATCATCTATTATATTCTTTAAATTTTTAAATATAGATTTGCTACCCATCAGAAAAAAACCAGTTTGATATGGATCTGTAACAGCACTATAATCAAAACATTGAGTTATAATACAATCATTGTTAATATAAAAATCAAATAAATTTTTATCTATATTTAAGAAATGACCAGCTTGATCTTTAAAGCCTAAACGCAATAAGTTTTTAATATTGTTAATATCTATATCTTTTGGCAATAGAACAAAATGTGCATTCATCATAGAGAAATAAGTACTAGTTATATCGCCAAAAATAATATCTTTTATAGATATATCTTGTGTTAGCTTTATAGCACCAGAATACTCAATTTTATTATATGTCTGCTTATTGGATTCAAGAGTTATTGCAGATATATCTACAGATTTATAATATTTCTTTAAACTCCACCAATACCCTTTGAATTGTTGTAGCTTATTGTTCACTCTACCATTATTACTAGTAAAATACCAAAGCTCATATTTACCTTTAGAATTATCTGCAATATCAGATAATATGCTTACTATGAGCAATATTCTATTGTAGTAGTCGTCATTGACATGTTCGCAAAAATCAATAACTACAGGACCTTTATCAATCTTATGAAATTTGCAAAATTCTTTACTTATATCATTTATAATCATAATGATTTCCAGTTTCTTTATATTCCCTAGTTTCTTTGTTCTCTATTACAGTATTAAAGTGAGAACCTCTGTTTTGGGAATTACCTTTACCATAATTATGTCCTCCCGAGTCTTCTCTTATCCTTACATTAGGATTAGGCTCAAGATCAAATTTGTAAACTCTTCCTTTTTGCGGTTTACCACTTCTTGTTTCATTTGTAGTTATACTCTTTGGATGTTCTATCATTGGAATATTGCTATCTCTTTTGGCTTCTCTGAAAGCACCTCTTCTGCCAGCTCCTTGTGGAGATAAATTTATTGGTGGTGTATCATTTTTATTAATTTTATTTACTTCATTTTGTAGCCTTACTATTTCTCTTTCTGTCCAATTTATTTGACTATTGCCACTTCTTACCACGCCATCACTATAACGAGAATTTGTATCTTTTAATTGTTTTAATAAATTTTCTGCTGTTCTATTACGGATTCTTTGAATTGGGCTTGTTTGTATATTTCTCGGACTTCTAAACTCAACCTCATTATTCCTAACCCTAGTCCCAAATACACTATTTGCCACAGAGTTATCCGTGCTTGGATTAAGTCCATTGTGGCTATTGCTATCTGCCAGTGTCTTGCCATCGCTATAGTTCCACATAGCAAACCCGGCATAATCCTCCATCCCACTACCCATAATATTGGCATACTCATCACTACTGGCTTCACTTCTTTGTGTGCCTCTTTGGTCGTCCATAGAGTGTGTCAGCTCATGTCCTAGTGTATTTAGTGCTTCACCTGTATTGTCTATGTTTTTATCATTTATAACTATATCTCCACTTTGTCTGTGGTATCCACCTTTTATCTCATCGCCATCTTTAGTTTTGGTATCGGTAGATATTGTATCTATCTTTGAGGTATCTATATTTAGCTCTTTTGCTACAGATGAAGCTATTTTAATCAGTAGTTGATTTTTTTGTTCTCTTGTTAGGTTTGGATTTGATAGTTTGTCTTGTAATGTTTTTGAGTTTTTTATAGCATTTTGAACTCCTGTGTACATATCTACTTTGTTGCCTTGGTGAGTGAAACTATCCAATATACCGACACTATCTTTGGTAATAATATCTTTTGCTACATCTATGAAGCCTACTTTTGATTTTTTTAAGTCATCTGCTATTTGAGCTCGTCCAC
>JAOZTH010000004.1:32382-36179 GCA_029939245.1 Arcobacteraceae bacterium | reverse complement strand
TCTATGAAGCCTACTTTTGATTTTTTTAAGTCATCTGCTATTTGAGCTCGTCCACTCTCACTTAACAATCTTGCATCCACCTCCGCACTCACACTCACATCTCGTTTGACATTATATATATCTATCTTGCTGTTGTCTGTGTCCCTGTTTAGTTTGGTTGTATCGCTTGAGTTTGTTTGGTCTTTTATATTTATAGTCCCAGAGCCTATAGTTGAGAGTGTTTTTGTCTTGCTGTTTTGTGTGTTGTATCCTACAGAACCACTGTTGCTACTAGCTCCTATACTTATAGTTTTTGATATTTTTCTATTTGATAAGTCGCTATGTGTCAAAGTGCCTGTGTTTAGAGTTAAGTCATCGTTGGTAGATGATACAGTAGCACCACTTAAGTCTGTGTTGCCTTGTGTGTTTATAGCTACAGCCCCACCTTTTAGCGATGTGACTACTGTCTGTGTAGAGCTGTCTTTGTGAATGCTAGCACTTTGGTTTGAGCTACCTACAGATACAGTTTGACTGGAGTTTGAGCTGGTATCTTGCACCGATGATATTTTCAAGTCTTTGCCGGCATTTACTTGTAGGCTATCTGTAGCAGTTATGGTAGCACCATCTACAATAGTATCTTTGGTTGATGTGGTGGTTAGATTATTGAAGTTTAGCAAAGAGTTATTGTGTGTGGTTTGTGTGCTTGATGTTTTGGTCATAGAGCCATCGTATTGCATATCTGTATCTGCCCCACCATATAGGTCTATAGTGGTAGTAGCATGTAATGTGCCTTTTGAGCTTTGGCTTTGGTGAGTGTCTTGGCTTGAACCTATATCTATACTATCAGCTTGAATATCGCCATCGTTTGCCGATAGACTACTACCACTTATAGTAGCTTTGTCTCTGGCTTTTATAGTCAGGTTGTTTGCTACTATATTTGAACCTATAGCATGAGTAGATGTCTGGCTTGACTGCTCTTTTTCTAGTGTCATATCTAGCTTGACCCCTACATTCATACCATATGTCCCACTGCTACTTGCTGCTTTTGAACTTTGTGCTATCAAGGCTGTGGATTTAGTCACCAGTGTAGCAGTAGCCCCTGCTATAGCTTCTATATAAAAGTGTTTGTCACTTTTGGCATCATCTAAAAGTGATTTGAACTCATCTACATATTCTTGGGTTATACCTATCTTGCCATTTGCTAGATCGGTCTTGAGTTGCTTGAGCTTATGCTCTTGAGTGTTGATATAGCTCTCATATTTTTTATAATCTTTGTTGATTTTCTTTAAGTTTCGTTTGGCTGTTTGCACCGCTTGAAACGCCTTGGCAGTTTCTACATATTCATTTTTCACTATTAAAGTAGCTTTGCCTTCGCCTTTTTCTTTGGAGGTGGTGGTCTTTGTCTCATCTTTGGCTTCGATTATCTTTACATTTTCACCATCAAGCTCTATATCATCTGCTTGTAAGTTTGACCCTACTACTGCTATATCTTGCTTTGCTTTGATAGTTAGTTTGCCACCTGCTTTTATATTACTTTGGACTACATTTTTAACTTGTGTAGCCTCTTTGTTTTTCTCATAACTGGCTTTCGCTTCTAGCTTCATATCTTTTAGCTTGTCTGTATCAAGATTGACCGATAACTCCTCGTGTGATTCCCAAGTTTCGTGAGTATCGTAGGCATTGGCTATAGTCACATCGCCATTTGTAGCAGTTATGGTAGCATCGTTTTCTATATTTACCTCTACTCCTACAAGAGCAGTGTCACCATATGAAGTGATACCCAGTGAGCCTATATCGAGTCGCAGTAGATTGACAAGATTGTGAGCTTCAGCTTTGGTGTCGGCTGTCATGCCATACAAATTGCCACCCACTCCAAATCCACTTTCGGTTTCTACTGTCTCACTGAAGCTATGATTATACGATGCATATAGTAGCACATCTTTTGCACTATTGACTGTGAAGCTGTCATCTGCTGTCATATCACTACCTTGGATAGTTATATCATCTTTGGTCGTCTCAAACGTTATAGAGTTAGCTATGACTTTACTACCTTTGGATACAGAGCTTGAGTTTGTAGTGGTGGCGGTAGTCGTAGAAAATGTCCCCTCTTCTGTCGTCTTGGTTTGAGAATACGCTGTATCTTGGACTGCTACTATATCTATCTTCGATGCCTTTATCTTGAGTGTATCATCTGCTTGTAGGTTTGAGCCTTTTATAACTGTGGTTTCTTTGGTGTCTATGTTTATGTTGTCGGCTTTCAAGTTTGAACCTAGATTTGTGGTGCTGTTTTCTTTTATGTAGTTGTCGCTGTCGCCACCGAAAAACTCTCTATCGTTTACTGTGGTAGTAGCTACAAACTCTTGGGCTTGTATATTTATATCTTTTTTGGCTTCTATGTTTGAGCCTACTACTTTGACAGTTCCATTTGTAGCTTTCATATTTAGATCACCATCGACTGCTTGTATCCTCCCTGCTTGTCCTATAGCTCTCTTTTTATCTTTTGTGCCACCGCTTGAGAAATCCACCGCACGGCTATATCGTTGGTTGATGATATCTCCATAGTTTGAACCTATATCCACAGTCCCACCTACTATAGTCCCGCTTGTGTTTGTGATATCGTTGTTGGCATTTAGGTCTATATGGTTGGTAGCTTGTATATTGCCACCGAAGTTTTCTATAGTATCACGAGCTTTGACTTTGATGTTAGTAGCACTTAGTGTGCCACTATTAACTAGAGTATTGGTCTCTAAGTCTATATCTTTGCCTGCTACTATCTTTGAGCCTTGTAGAGTGTATTTGTCCGCATTTGCTATATACACTACAGGCACCAGCACTGTTTGACCTTGGACTACTTGCTCCTCTAGCCATACTATGTCAGTAGTTAGCTTATCTATTTGGGCTTTGGTTAGCGATACTCCTACTGCCAATTCCAAATCTGTGCTAGCTTTGAGACCATTGTCCATGAGATAATGAAACTGGGTATTGTTGGTAGCTATCTGTGGGTCTAGCCACTTTACGCCTGTCTGTCTAAATATACTATCACTTATGAGCTTTTGTTCGTAGAAAGCATCGCCTACTCGTTTGGTAGTCGCTGCAGGGTCTATGCCTAACCGCTCCATCATATAGTTGCTACTTATGAAGTTGCCTTTTATAGTAAACTCTGGATTGGTTTCAAACAGATAACTACCAGCGGACTCTTGAGCTACTACAAACAATCCATTGTTGCCACTAGGTATAGTCAGCACAGAGTCTATGGGTTTGTGGTCTATGGTTGTTTGGTCTTTGATATCATCGGGAGTAGTTGAAGTAGCTATATCTCTTTGACCTCCGTTTATAAACTCGTTTAACTCTCCTTTTATATCGCCACCAGCTTGTATGGTTGAATATACTGTATCTAGTTTTTGTGTTTTTTCGTCTGTTCCCCAATAATATCGCCACTTACATTTTTTATGCCAGCCATCCCATTTAAGCACTTTATAGCAATATCTTACTCGTTTTTGTACCTTAGCTTTAGTATCTTTTAACAAATCCACAGACATATTATTTACACTTGTGCCATCAAATACTATATCACCTGTCGCTGATATCAAAGAATATCTGTTTAAAAGATTATCCACATATAAGTTCATATTCGCACCACTGCTTATAGTAGCTTCTTTATATCGTTTGTCTAATATATCAGTCCAAGTTTCTATATTGCCATTTTTATCATACTGCACTATTATATCTGGGTCTTGAGTTGTGTTTTCCAAATCATTTGCATATATACTTATATCGCCATCCAATGTCTCTATATTTGCTCTATCGTTTATGACCTT
>JAOZTH010000004.1:12284-32282 GCA_029939245.1 Arcobacteraceae bacterium | reverse complement strand
ATATACTTATATCGCCATCCAATGTCTCTATATTTGCTCTATCGTTTATGACCTTTAAAGTTTTTGCTCCTGTGTCATCTTGTGCTATAGTCATATCGTTGTAGGCGATTAAGTTTGAGTTTTCGTGGTTGGTTAGAGTGTTTGTTGTCCACAACTTCATATTAGCTCCACTAAATATGGTTTGATAGTTGTCTAAGTTGTTTGAACCTATAGTCATATCATTGGTTGTAGCAAATACTCCATAGTTAAACATATTGTCAGCTTTTAGCACCAAACCATCTTGTGAAGTGATTTTAGCTCTGTTTGTGAGTGTTTGGGCTTGGATAGTTGATATTCCGGTTCCTGCTTTTATGTCTCCATGGTTAGTTAGGTTATTTGCTTCTATATTCAAACTTTCGGTTGTCTGTATCAAGCCATCGTTGGTCAAACTATCTGTGTCTATAAAGTTTCGGTTGGATACTATGTCGCCTTTGTTTGTCAAACTCTCTGTAGATATAGAGGTGTCGCTGTTTGACAATACAGTTCCTGTGTTGTGTATAGTTTGGGCTTTTAGATCTATATCGTGTTTAGCTTGTGTTGTGCTTTGGTTGGTTATGGTGCTTGTGCTGGTAATATCTATATTTTCTGCTGCACTCATATCATTTAAAACTATTTGCCCGTCATTGGTTATCGTGATATCACCACTGCTTGCGAGCACTTCAGGCGGCAAGTTCACTCCCAATCCTTGAGTGCTTCCTACTAGGACTATCTTGTTTGCATACATACCGCCTAATGCACTGCTATCAAGTAGCAAACCATTTGTTCCATCACCTTGTAAGTTTACATCTAAGTTGGCGGCATTTATAGCTCCGTTTAACCGTAGATAACTTGTATATATATCCACATCATTTGCCTTTAGACCATCTTGTCCTATAGTGATATCGTGTTTAAAGTTCACATAACTATCTATGGCTCCATCTTTTAGCACAGGAGTTCCAGTAGACAATGTAACTTTGCCACTGTTTATAAAGCCAGCTCCATTTATACTTATGCCGTTTGGATTTGCTATGACTATATCTGCTTGTTTGCCACCGACTTCTACATAACCATTTAGCACACTTCTATTTGTAGATGTTATCTCATTTAGTATCACTTTAGCTGACTTGTTTAAGTTAGCATTGCCATATATCCAGCCACCAAGAGATGTATTTGTATGTCCTGTTGAGTTGTTTAAAATAACTCCACTCTTACCTACATCAAACTTGTCGTATCTGTTGTGTGATAGTCCTTTGGAGTTTGGATTTGCTATATTTACTACTGTTGTTTGGTTTCTAGATTTTTCTATAGTTGTGTTTGTAGAGCCGTCTGTTATTATATCTGTAGCACTTAGAGGCAATGTGATGAGATGTGTGCTTATGATGAGACTAAATATCTGGTTTAGGATGTTTGGTTTCATATAGCTTCTTTTTTTGATTATATTTTTATTCATATTTATCCATTTGGGTTATTATATCGTAAAATTATAAAGTTTTCTGTTTTTATACATCTATGTGAGTATTTCATATGAGATGGGTAAATATGCCACATGTTTTTAGACTTTTAACAAAAAACTACCTTTTAAAACACAGCAGTGATATTATACAAAAAGATATTTTCTTGTTTTGTGTTATCATCTATCTTTTTTAGCGGTCTTGCTAGTTTGAAGCTACTACTTAGGTATTTGGAAGTGACCTAAAAATATCAAAAATATCATCTCTTTTATTAAAATATTTTATTTTTGTGATACTTTAAACTTATTTAGATAAAATATCAAAATAAGGAAATATATGAATTATTGGCAAAATATTTACAGTCATTTTGAGCCTGTGGCATTTCACATAGGCTCATTTGGGGTTCATTGGTATGGTATCATGTATGCTACGTCTTTGCTAGTAGCTATCATGGTAGCGCATTGGATAGTCAAAAAGGACAACATACCTATAAGCTCTGCTTTGCTAGATAGCTATATCATATGGGTAGAAGTGGGAGTGATACTAGGCGCCAGACTGGGCTATGTGCTGTTTTATGACAGTCATACTGCTTATTATCTCACACACCCTTGGCAGATATTTAATCCGTTTATAAATGGAGTATATGCAGGTATATCTGGTATGAGTTATCATGGAGCGGTGATAGGCTTCATCATAGCATCGCTGTGGTGGGCAAAGCGAAACAAGGTGGCATTTTTGTTTATAGTAGATATAGCGACACTAGCTATACCTGTAGGATATATATTTGGACGGATTGGCAACTTTTTCAACCAAGAGCTTGTAGGGCGAGTGACAGATGTGCCGTGGGGTATATATGTAAACGATATTTTAAGACACCCATCGCAACTATACGAGGCAGTCATCGAGGGGCTTTTGGTATTTTTGGTGCTCTATTATTTTCGCAACAAAAAGAAGTTTGACGGTCAGATTGGACTCATGTATCTGGGACTATATTCGTTTGGTAGGATCGTAGCAGAGTTTTATAGACAGCCAGATGTCCAGCTTGGATTTTTGTATGGCACACAGTGGTTGACTATGGGTATATTGATATCATCTGTATTTTTGGTGCTGACTATTGTGCTCTATTTTGTCATAGTGGCAAATCTACCGACACATATCAACCAACCATCTAAAACAAAAACCAAAAAGAGGAAAAGATAGTGCTACTGACCCCCGGACCTACTGCTGTGCCTGAGTTTGTGAGAAATGCTATGTCCAAACAAACCATACACCACAGGACAAAAGAGTTTGAACTTGTGTTTAAAGATACCAAAGATATGTTGCTAAAGCTACTAAATATGCCCGAGTGTGTCATGTTTGCTAGTAGTGGCACTGGAGCTATGGAGGCATGTGTGGCAACTTTTTGTCAAAGCAAAGCCCTCGTAGTAAACTCTGGTAAGTTTGGCGAAAGATTTGCCAAAATATGTGTAGCTTTGGACAAGCCATATGTGGAGCTAAAAAACGACTGGGACACAGCAGTTTGTGTAGATGAGATAAAGCAAACGATACTAGCCCACAAAGATATAGACAGTGTGTTTGTGCAAGTTTGTGAGAGTGCCGGAGGCTTGAGACATCCAGTTCAAAGCATAGCAAAGGCGGTCAAGAATATAGACAAAAATATTTTGGTAGTAGCAGATGGTATCACCGCTGTAGGTGTAGAGAGTATAGACACTACACATATAGATGCCTTGATAGCTGGAAGCCAAAAGGCACTCATGTTGCCTCCTGGGTTGTCTGTCGTGGGACTGGGCAGCCAAGCAGTAAAAAGTCTAGAAAGCTGTAGTGCTGGGTATTATTTAAATATAAAAGCCGAGCTAGACAAACAGCGACAAAACACCACGGCATATACTGCACCTACGACATTGATATTGGGACTTCAAGCGGTGCTTAGAGCTATGAGCGATATAGGGTTTGATACTATTTATAGACAAACTAAAAACAGAGCCAAAGCCACCAGAGATAGTTTGATAGCTTTGGGTTTGCAAATATATCCAAAAACTCCAGCAGATGCTATGACTACGATATATCATGAAAGCTCAAACGATATAAGAGCTATGCTCAAAAACAACTTTGATATAAACATAGCAGGAGGACAAGACCACTTAGCCGGAAAGATATTTCGTATAAATCACATGGGATTTGTCCGCGACTATGAAGCCGTGTGGGTAGTCAATGCTATAGAGATGTGCCTAGACAAGCTGGGGCTTAGGCAGTTTGACGGCACAGCAAACAAGATATATGCAAAGGGGTTGCTGTGAGTATAGTCCACAAACACAAGATACCAAACGGAGCTAGGCTCTATTTTGGCAAGACAGCTAGACAAAAGATCACATTTGACTATGAGACCTCAAAGATATTGTCGCAGCACGGGTTTGAGCCTATCATCACACCAAACTTTATATACAGGTTTGACGACAACAAAAAAGCGATAAAGATAGCCAACACAGCAAACGACAATATGTCTTTGCGAGACGATAGCACCATGGAGACAGTGAGGATCATCACCAAAAGACTAGGTCGTGCTACTACTCATAAAAAGTGGTTTTACAATCAACCAGTATTTACATACCCTACAAAAGAAAACTACCAAATAGGAGCAGAAGCGATAGATAGTGTAGATATGGACAATATGATAAAGATATGTCTAGAGACACTGAAGCCTATAAAACAGCCGATAAATTTACAGCTATTTGATATGAATATAGTCAAACAAATATCGACAAATGAAAAGATAGATATAGGACTATTTACGACAAATGATATAGACGGTATATTGTCGAAAGATCTGCCGTGGTTATCACAGCTTGTGTCGGCTACGACCAGCGATGATATCAAAGAGCTACTAGCTATATCACCAAAATATCTCAAAGACAGCTTGACAAATATATTAAGTTTAGCAGACAAGATAGAGCATGATATTATAACTATAAGTCCGCTGTATTGTAGCGATATTGCCTACTATAAAGCGGTGGCATTTGAAGTGCTTTGTGGCAAACACACTATAGCAAAAGGTGGCGGATATATGGTAGACGATATGCCGTCTTGTGGCTTTTCGTTATATACGGACAATATTTTAAAAACATTTAGGAGCGATAGATGAAAGCAGATGTAGTAGTAGGCGGACAATGGGGCGATGAAGGCAAAGGCAAGATAGTAGACAAACTAGCCATGCGATACGATATGGTATGTAGATCCCAAGGCGGACACAATGCAGGGCATACGATAGTAGTAGGTGAGAAAAAGTTTGCCCTACACTTAGTGCCGTCTGGGATATTGAACAAAAATGCCATCAACATAGTAGGCAACGGAGTAGTATTTTCACCAGAAGATTTCATAAAAGAACTGAGCCAATTTGACAACCTATCTGGCAGACTTTTTATAAGTGACAAGGCACATCTAAACCTATGTTATCACAAACAAATAGACACCAAAAAAGAGTTACAAAAAGGCAAAGATGCCATAGGCACTACAGGCAAGGGTATAGGACCAGCTTATTCGGACAAGATAAACAGAATAGGATTTCGTGTAGGCGAGCTACTAGATACCGACAGACTTTTGCATAAAATCGAGCAGTATTATCACAACAACAAAATATATTTCGATGGTCTGGGTCTAGAAAAATTTGACAAAAACGATATGAAAACCAAGCTGGAGTATTATCATCTAAACTTAGCTCAATATATCACAGATACTACAACTATGGTGCAAAAGGCTCTAAAAGATGGCAAAAAAATACTACTAGAGGGAGCTCAAGGAGCTATGCTAGATATAGACTTCGGCACATATCCGTTTGTGACGAGTAGCACCACAGTTAGCTCCGGAGCTTGCACTGGGCTGGGCTTGAGTGTCAAAGATATAGGAGATGTCACATGCATAGTCAAAGCATATTGCACCCGTGTAGGCAACGGACCATTTCCTACTGAAGACCACACAAAGTATGGCGATGATATGGCAAAAGTAGGGCATGAGTTTGGCACGACCACAGGGCGAAAAAGACGGTGCGGGTGGTTTGATGCTGTAGCAGTAGCATATGCTTGTCGTATAAACGGATGCGACATATTGTCGCTCATGAAACTAGATGTGCTAGATGGGTTTGATGAGATAAAGATATGTGTAGCATACGAGCTAAACGGCGAAACGATACACACAGTGCCACACGATATGAGCCTAGTGCGACCTATATACGAAAGTATAGATGGCTGGGACAAGACAGAGGGCATAAGAGATTTTGACAAGTTGCCTGTTAATGCAAAAAAATATATACAGCTCATAGAGAAGCACACAGGCACCAAAGTAGGTATAGTATCTACTTCGCCACAAAGAGAAGATACAATAATATTATAAGGACAAAATATGAAACTAAAACTGACACATTGTGATTTTATATCACGGAAGATAACAAATGACTTGATAAAATCGCCCATACTACAAGTGCGAAAAACCAAAGACGAGATCAAGTCGGCAGTAGCCGAGATAATAGCCGATGACATAGACAAAGAGATGAAGCTAGAACATGCAGTAACAGAACTACTGGATAAAAACGAAGATGATATAGAATTTTATCATGCCGACCCCAAACAGCTCTTTTGGATGACGAAAAAAAGGTTAGCAAATGATTATGATGTGATACTAAATCACGATGAACGGTATAGCGATATAGCCCACAAGTTGCTAGATACTTTGTATGAAGATGACTATATACACTTTGAAATAGCAGACAACCAGATCAAAAATATCATTGTCCTAGCTATAGAGCAGTTTATGGCAGGGTTTGACGAGGCAGATACTCTAGCATACGAGAGACTTCAAGGGTTGAAAAGGTCTATACCGCCGGGTACAGATGAGTTTCAAGAGGTGTTTATGCGGTTATACGAAGAGGAGCTTGTAAAAAAAGGTTTGATATGAAAAAGAAAGTTTGGCTATATTTTGAAAACGGTTTGTCCATAGAGGCTCACAGCTTCGGAGCAGACAAAGAGATAGTAGGAGAAGTGGTATTTAACACATCTATGACAGGCTACCAAGAGATAGCCAGCGACCCTAGCTATGCAGGGCAGTTTGTGGTGTTTTCTATGCCAGAGATCGGTATAGTCGGCACAAATCAAAACGATATGCAAAGCTCACAGCTATGGTGTAGTGGTATTATCGTGCGAAATTATTCAGCTACACCATCAAACTACAGAGCGGAGAAATCCTTGCACGAGCTACTTTTAAAACACGACTGTATGGGTATATGCGACATAGACACGAGACAGATAGTCCAACAAACCAGAGACCAAGGGTCCATGATGATGATAGCATCTACAAAGACCAGCGACAAAAAGAAGCTAAAAGATATACTGGCAAACTCCGACAAGATAGCAAATATGAACTTGATAGAAAAAGTCAGCACCAAAACCCCATACACTCACGACAGAGGTGTTTGGAACCACGAGACCAAAGCTTTTAACGACACAAAAAAAAGCAACAAAAAGATAGTAGTAGTGGACTTCGGTGTGAAAACTGCTATACTAGATGAACTAGCCCAAAGCGGACTAGATGTCCGTGTCGTGCCGTCCACATTTGTAGCTAGTGATATACTAGATGAGTTTCATAACGGTAGTATAGGCGGTGTGTTTCTAAGCAACGGTCCTGGCGATCCGCTGTCGCTGAAAAAGGAACAAGAGCAGATAAAACAGCTGATAGATAGCGATATACCTATATTTGCTATATGTTTGGGTCATCAACTTTTGAGCATAGCTCACGGATATGACACATACAAGCTAAAGTTCGGACAACACGGAGGAAATCACCCAGTGTTAAGCGATGGCAAAGTAGAGATCACAGCACAAAATCACAACTACAATGTGCCGTCATCTATACAAAAGATAGCTGACATAACTCACAGAAATCTGTTTGATGACACTATAGAAGGGGTTCAATACAAGGGCAAAAATATATTTTCGGTCCAACATCACCCAGAAGCCTCACCGGGACCAGCTGAAAGCCGATATATATTTGACAAGTTTGCCGATATGATAAATAGTAGCTAATATCGTGAAACTAAACACAGCAGGAGTGGTGCTAAAGCCAGATTCATCTCATCTAAAACTAAACTATACCGACATTTTTGATACATTGAAGCGAAACAATATCGACTATATATTGGAGCAAAAAAGTGCGAAACTTGTAGGCAAAAGTGGTGTAGAGTTTGACAAGCTGTGTAGCAGATGCGACTTTTTGCTGTGTGTAGGTGGCGATGGGACTTTGATATCTACTGCTAGAAAAGCCTACAGCTACGATATACCGATATTGGGTATAAACTTTGGCAAACTTGGATTTCTCATAGATCTAAATGAAGATGAATTTGAAAAGTTTTTGCAAAATATGCAAAAGGGCAACTGCCGAATAGACAAGCGACTTATGCTAAAACTTAGCATAGATGACAAAGAGTATTATAGTTTCAACGACATAGTCCTATGCAAAAAAACTATGAGAGGGCTAGTAGATATAGAAGCGACCATAGACGACAAACGGTTCAACCACTACAGAGGCGATGGGGTCATAGTCTCTACTCCTACAGGTTCAACCGCCTACAATCTATCGTGTGGCGGTCCTGTGGTATATCCGCTCGGACGAGGCATAGTAGTCACTCCCATATCACCACACTCTTTGACACAGCGACCAGTGGTGCTACCTGAAACTTTTGTTATAGAGTTTCAAAGTATAGGGGATGATGATATCAAGATACTTATAGATGGACAAGAGAGTCTAAGTTTGCCAAAAAATCGCAAGATAACTATAACACAAGCTAGCAAAAAAGCACAGCTAATCCACCGAGCAGAGTTTAACTATTTTGATATACTAAGCCAAAAGCTACGATGGGGTGAGTATGATAAATAGTCTGTATATCAAGGACTGTCTGTCGTTTGACAAAGTTAAGCTAGAGTTTGACAACTCTTTGGTCGTATTTACTGGTCCTAGTGGTGCTGGCAAAAGTGTGCTACTAGATGCTATGCTAGGTATATTTGCTATGAAAAACACCCACTTTGACACAGGTGAAGTTTGTATATCGAATCACGGTATCCACTATGAGCCGTTTGATATAAGCGATAGTGAGTTTTGTATCAAAAAGCTACACAATCCTACTGCCAAACATTTTTTAAACTCTACGAAAATATCCAAAAAAGAGCTCAAGGCATTTTCTAGTAGGTTTATACGATTTTTGGATCACAAAGATGAAAGCGAGTTTGACAACTCCACACTACTAGAGTTTTTGGACAAAATAGTATCACATCACGATGAAACTCACAGCCAAACTTTAGATGAGTTTAGACAGACATATATAGAGCTAGCCACCAAACAAAAGCAGCTAAAAACCCTGCAAAAAGATGAGCAAGATATTGCTCAAAAGATAGAGTTTCTAAGATACGAGATAGACCAAATAGGACAAAACGATATAAAATCTGACGAACTAGAAAAGCTACGAGATATGAAAAAAAAGTTCCAACAAAAAGAGACGATAAACGAAGCTATCACAGAGTCTTATGGTGTGATATCTGGATTTCACAAGATAGACACTATGCTATCCAAGATGGGAGCAGACGGAGAGTTTTTTGCACAAACAACTTCCCGGCTACATATACTTATAGAAAATTTCAAAGAAAAGTTTGAAAATCTAAACGAAAACGACATAGAAAAACTGATAGACCAGATAGAAACTTTGTCTAAACTAGAAAAAAAATACGGCTCCCTAGAAGAGGCAAAAACTCAGCAAAACATCAAAAGAGAAAAGCTAGAAACTCTAGAAAATATGAGTTTCAACATAGCCATACTAGACAAAAATATCAAAAAACTAGAACAACACACAGCAAAATTATCAAAAATATTGAGCCAAAACAGAGCCAAATACACAAATCTATTTGCCAAAGAGACAGACAAGTATCTTGTCAAGTTATATATGAAGCCACTAAACATAGCTATATCGGGCAAGCCTTTGGATATAGATGGCGAGGACAAACTGGATATCACGATAAATGGCACACAGTTGCGACACATAAGTAGTGGCGAACAAAACAGACTCAAGCTGTCGCTGTTGTCTGCCAAAGCAAACTGGGATATACAAGACAAAGTGTCGCTGTTTTTGGATGAAGTAGATGCCAACTTAAGTGGCAAAGAGAGTGAAGCTCTAGCCGTGGTGCTAAAGGAGCTATCAAAAACTTACCAGATATTTGCTATATCTCACCAACCACAGCTAAGCTCCATGGCAGATAGGCATATACTAGTATACAAGCAAGACAACATATCCAAAGCCAGACTACTAGACAAAGCCGGACGGATAGAGGAGATAGCTAGGATCATAAGCGGACAAAATATCACCACACAGGCAAAGCAGTTTGCGAAAAAAATGTTGGAACAAGTTTGATATTTGCCTTTTTTTATTATATATTTGCTGTGGTTTTGCATATTTTGTTTTTGCCTTATTTGTGGTATCTATCTACCAAACCCAAATACAAAGATGCTGTGCCAGATAGATTTATGCTATCAAACAGACCTTTTTGCTCCAGCGGTCTGTGGTTTCATGGGTGTTCGCTAGGTGAGATAGTAGCTATACAACCTATAGTCAAAGAGTTTGAAAACACTGTTGATATAAACATATCTACGATCACAGATACAGGCTATGGCAAAGCTAGCGAACTATATAGAGACAGTAGATTTTTGCCGTTTGAGACTCTGTTGCCGTTTTGGATTATTAAACAAAAAGCACTCATAGTAGTAGAAGCGGAGCTTTGGTATATGCTGTTTTTTGTAGCAAGTTTGCGAAAAATACCCACGATACTTATCAATGCCAGAATAAGCGACAAATCATATGCAAAATACCTACGACATAGGTGGTTTTACAAAAAGATATTTGCCAATATTGACAAAATCTTCGCCCAAAGCGACACAGACCGCGAGCGACTACAGATGCTAGGAGCTACAAATATAGAAGTGACAGGCAACATAAAGCTATCGTCTAAGCCCAAAGTTACGACCATATATAAAAAGCCAGCAAACAGCTTTTTGATAGTAGCAGCTAGCACTCACGAGACAGAAGAGCAGCTAATACTAGATAGCTGGGACAAAGATATAGGTAGGCTAATCATAGTGCCACGACACCCCCAAAGATTTGACAAAGTAGACAAACTTATCCAAAATCATATAGCCAATACAGATATAACTTATAGCAAATTTAGCGAAAACAAAACTTTTGACACAGATATATCACTGGTGGATTGTCTAGGTGAGCTAGTCAATATATATGCTATAAGCGATGCCGTGATACTAGGTGGGGCATTTGCCAAAGTAGGCGGACACAACCCTGTAGAGCCAGCATATTTTCACAACATCTTGATAACTGGCAAACATATATTTAACCAGCTTTCGCTTTTTGAGTTTGTAGATGGCTACGAGATAGTCCAACACGATAAGCTAAAAGAGACCATGAAAAATATCAAAAAATACAAGAGGACAACACTGCTAAACCCTGGCGACAACAAAGCCATAATACAACACATAAAGGATACCATAGATGAGTAAAGAGAAAGCATACAAGCTACTAGCGACACAAGAAAATATATCGGCTAACAAAGCCAAACTATATATAGACAGTGGGCTAGTATCGATAAAAGGACAGAAGCTAACTATAGCCAGAGTTTTGGTAGATAGCAAAAGTGAGTTTGCACTCAAGCCACTACCACAGACCAAAGTGATATTTGAAGATGCCGATATACTAGCAGTAGATAAGCCAGCATATCAAACCGCCGAGCAGACAGCGAAGCTGTTTTCGAAGTTTATTTTGCTAAACAGGTTGGACAAAGAGACAAGCGGAGTGATGTTGTTTGCAAAGACAAAAGAGTTTCAAAAAAGAGCGATACAACAGTTCAAAAAAAAGGCAGTATACAAAGAATACATAGCAGTAGTGCACGGCAAACTTGTGGAGAGTTTGACTATGGAGCAACCCATCAGCACTACCAAAGGCAACACCGCCAAAAGTCGTATAGATGATAAGTTTGGCAAACCAGCTACGACTATAGCTACACCTATGTTTGTAGAGGGCAAAATGTCAAAGATAAAAGTAGTCATACACGAGGGCAGGACTCACCAGATACGAGTGCATCTATCAAGTGCTGGACACCCAATAGTAGGCGACAGCTTGTATGGCAAAAACAGTGCAAATGTGCGACGAGTTATGCTACATAGCAAAAAAACAAAGATATTTGACTACGAGTTTGAAGCAAAAGAACCTAGAGAATTTAAGCTGTTTGGATTTGGTAGCTAGACTGTTTGTATGCTATCGTTTTTGCTAGTAGGATTGTATGCTATATCTTTGTTTCTAAGTTCATAGGCTAGTTGTAGCTGTAGGGCTTGTGTGATACTGTGGCAAAACAGATCTCTCTTGTGAAGTTTTTTGTGATATTTTATCAAAAGTTGTCGCTCCATCTGTGCTTGTGAGACTACTTTGTCTGGGTAGATATGCTCTACTGCTGTGCCGATTTTTGCTAGAAACCCAGATATCAAGACAAATCTATGGCAGTCAAATGCCTCTCGCTCGGAGCACATGAGCGATATGCTGTGTCCTTTGGCTATGCCGTCTTGTAGTCTAGCTATACCTTCTAAAAAAAGTTTGCTCTTTTGAACTTTTTTGAAATCTACTTTGCCACTATCAAACAGAAGTTTCGGGTCTTCGTATCTAGCTCCTAGTATATCGCCCATATATATGTATCTTATATTTGCATATTTTAAATATCGTTTCAACACCTCACGGTTGTATTGTGAAGCATATTTGCTATATGGCACACTTCGCACATCTACTATCGTGTCTATGCTGTTTTTTCGCAATAACTCTATAAAATACTCAACATCGTATGTAGAATGCCCTATAGTTCGTATCACAAAGCCACCTTGTATTTTGTTATTTTATATTAAACACAAGTTTTTTGAACTCATCGCCCCTGTGAGAGTAGGAGTTAAATTGATCAAAAGAAGCACAAGCAGGACTAAGTATCGCTATGCTGTTTTTGTCTCGATATAATCTATCTATATGGGCGATGGTTTCTTGTATCGTGTCTGTGTATGTGGAGTTTATCTCTCGTTTTTTTAGTTCTTTGTCTATATTTTGTCCGCTTTGTCCTATACAAAACACCGCTACATCAAACTGTCTCAAAAACTCAAATAGCTCTGTCATATCCACATCTTTGTCATCTCCGCCTAGTATCAAAAATATCTTTTTTTCTCTGTGTGGTTTTATCGCTTGAATAGTAGCATCTATATTGGTAGCTTTGCTGTCGTTTATCCAAACTCTACCCCGGCTATCTGCTATCTGCTCTAGTTTGTGGCTATCTTGGACGAAGTTGTTTAGTAGCTCATAGTCTGGCTTTTTGCCTACTAGTCCAGCGACTATCAAGCTAGCAACCCCATCAAACAAAAACGGCTCGGTGAAGTTGATTTTGTCTGTATCTATACCATATCTATATGCTAATTCTTTGGTCTCTTTGTAGTATATGGTATTTGCCTTGGTATCTATGTGCCTATAAGTCTCTGGCAATATCACTGTGCTTTTGGTGCTCATAGTTTGTAGTGGTGATAGCTTCGCACTCTCATATAGCTCAAAACTTCCGTGCCACGATATATGATCGAGGGTTATAGGTAGTAGCAGGTAAATATCTGGCGATGCTTTGGTGGTGTAGTGCAAAGTAAAGGACGACACTTCCAGCACCCATATATGGGCTTTTTCATCTAGCTTGACTACTGGTGTGCCTATATTTCCGCCACACACGGCACCCATATTTTCTAGCAACAATGCCAGCATAGATGTGGTGGTGGTCTTGCCGTTTGTGCCACTTATCCATATGTTATATGGCGGAGAGACTATATCTAGGTCGCTTATGGGGGTTTTGGTGTTTGCTACTATAGTGCTGTGTGGTGGCACTCCGGGGCTTATGACTGTGGGTTCTATGCTGTCTATGTCAAAGCTCTCGCAGTCGTCATCATCAAACCAACTACCACCAAATCGCTCTTTGATAGCTCTAGCTGTCTTGCCTTTGCCTATGATCCTCACTTATCGTATCTTGAGACTTATGAGAGCTAATATGTTGCTCATAAAAGATATTATCCAAAACCGCACGATAATCTTGTTTTCGTGCCAGCCTTTTTGTTCAAAGTGGTGATGTATGGGTGCCATCTTAAATATCCGCTTTTTTCTAAGTTTAAAGCTACCAACTTGGAGTATCACAGATACCGTCTCAAATACAAATATAAATCCTATGAGCAACAGTAGTATCTCGCTCTTGCCGACTATGGCGATATAACCCATAAAAGCACCTATAGATAGACTGCCACTGTCGCCCATAAATACTTGAGCCGGATGTGAGTTAAACCACAAAAATGCTATCAAAGCTCCCACCATAGACATACCCACGACAAAAAGCTCTCCGCTTAGCTTGATATTTGGCATGAGGAGGTATTCGCTGATGATAGCATGACCTGTGATATACGCTATGAGACTGAGCGAAAAAAGCCCTATGATAGACGGAGCAGTCGCTAGTCCATCTAAACCATCGGTCAGATTTACAGCATTTGATGTAGCTACTATGACAAGCAACCAAAAACCAGTAGCAAAATAACCCATATCCCACAGCGGTTCTTTGAAAAACGGCACATAAAAGTTTGTATCAAAACCAGCCATCAACAACATACTCACAGTGATGAGACCGACTATTATCTGTAGTATAAACTTATGTTTAGCGGATAGTCCTGCATCGTTTTTGTCGTTTTGTATCTTTGCTATATCATCTTTGACCCCTATGAAAGAAAACAACGATATGACAGTTATCGCCCCCCATACATACATATTGTCAAGTCTGGCAGATAGCAGCACTGTCAATATAGTGGAGACTATAAACACCGCCCCACCCATAGTAGGAGTGCCGTTTTTTATGGCATGTGATTTTGGTGCTAGAGTATATATGGGTTGGCTTTGGTTTTTCTTTTTTGCCCATGCTATAAACCGCCCCATCAAAAAATATGTCAAACCAAACGAAAATATAAACCCAATACCAGCACGGACCGTGATGTATTGAAATATATTTATATCAAAATAGGTATAGAAAAAATAAAGCACCGCAAACTCTCCTTAAAACTGTATAGTAGTCAAAGCTTTGCCTTTGATTATCTTGTATTTTTTGGTTTTTTCGCTCATACGAATCACTACTCTATAGAAGTTTTGGGGATAGTGAGTGCCTACAGTTATGCTCTTGATATTGTCGTGAGCTATAGGGATAGTCTTTGATTTAAATCGCACTTTTGCACCGAAGTCTATCATAATCTTGCCTATATCATCAAATATGATAGACTTTATGATTTTATGATTTTTTGTATTTATAGTAAGTTCATTTTTGTATATTGATACTGTTATATAGTTATTGACTTTAAATATGTTGTTTTGTTTTATAGTTGATGATGTGATATCGTCTTTTATCTTTATGATTTTAAATTGATCTGTTGCCTCAAATGGATTTGGTCTAGCTTGTGCCACGACAAACAATATCAAGATCAAACATATTTTATATATCATTGTGGCTCCAAGTTTTTAAGTTCCAAATACTCTTTTTGTAGTTTGGCATTTTTGTCTCTTATGTCGTATATCTCTTTTGTCAGTTGCTCTTTTTGTGCACAAAGTCTATGATGAATTAACCATGAGTTTTTGTTGAAAAAGGCAAGATAAACAAAATAAATCAAAACAAATCCACCCAAAACCAGTCTTATCATCTACTATCTATGGTTTTCATATGTATTGTATTGAAGATATTCGCTATATCCTATCTCATGCTCTATGTTTAAAAGTCTGTTGTATTTTGCTATCCTATCACTTCTGGCGGTGCTTCCTGTCTTTATCTGTCCGCAGTTAAGTGCCACAGCAAAATCCGCTATAAATGTATCTTCGCTTTCGCCACTTCTGTGGCTCATGACACAACTATATCCGCTTCGCTGTGCCAACCTCACTGTAGCCATAGTTTGTGATACATCACCTATCTGGTTTGGTTTTATCAATATGCTGTTTGCTATGCTTTTGTCTATGCCTTGTTGCAATATTTTTTTATTTGTCACAAACAGATCATCGCCTACTAGCTGGACTTTGTCGCCTAGCTTTTGGGTCAAATAGCTCCAGCCGTCCCAGTCATCTTCGCCCAAACCATCTTCTATAGATACTATAGGATATTTGTCGCATAGATTTTTATAATAATCCACAAGCTCTTCACTGCTTAAAGTTTTGTTTTCGGATTTGAGGAGATATTTGCCATCGTCATCTACTAGCTCAGAAGCAGCTACATCTAGTGCCAGAAAAATATCTTTGCCAGGTTCATATCCGGCATCTACTATAGCTTTGGTTATAAGCTCCAAAGGCTCTTCGTTGGACTTTAAGTTTGGAGCAAATCCGCCCTCATCTCCTACGGCTGTAGTCAGACCCATACTGTCTATGATCTTTTTAAGCTCGTTGTATATCTCACTAACTGCCCTCAATGACAGAGCAAATGTCTCAAAGTTTGTAGGTATTATCATATATTCTTGAAAATCCACACTGTTGTTTGCATGTTCTCCTCCGTTTATGATATTGAACATACCTATAGGCATAGTCATAGCATTTGCTCCACCTAGATATCTGTATAGTGGCACTCCTAAACTGTTTGCCGAAGCTCGTGCAACTGCCATAGATACAGCTAATGCGGCATTTGCTCCTAAGTTGCCATAATTTTCACTGCCGTCCTCTTTTTGTAGTAAGTTATCTATGTATATTTGGTTAAATGGATTGTGTCCATCTAAAAGTGGTGCTATGATATTGTTGATATTGTCCACAGCAGACAGAACTCCTTTGCCTCCGTATCGTTTGTCGCCGTCTCGTAGCTCCACTGCTTCTCGTTTGCCAGTGCTAGCTCCACTTGGGCATATCGCTACACCCTCGCTGCCATCGTTCAAAACGACAGTTGCTTGCACCGTGGGGTTACCTCGGCTATCCATCACTTCTATCGCATATATATCATCAATCAGCACCATCTTTTGCTCCTTGTTTTACACCCATAGACAGAAGTATCTTGTCCTCTATCTCTTTGCAAATATCTTCGTTGTCTTTTAGAAATTGTTTGGCTTTTTCTTTGCCTTGTCCTATCTTTTTGTCATTGTAGCTAAACCATGCTCCAGCTTTGTCTATGATATCCATCTTGACACCATAATCCACTATCTCGCCTAGCTTTGATATACCCTCGCCGAAAATAATATCAAACTCCACTATCTTAAACGGAGGTGCTACTTTGTTTTTGACTACTTTGACTTTGGTTCTGTTGCCTATGATCTCCTCGCCTACTTTGAGCGATGCTATACGCCGTATATCTAGTCGCACAGAGCTATAAAACTTCAAAGCATTGCCACCAGTGGTAGTCTCTGGCGAGCCATATCCTGTCATACCTATCTTCATACGGATTTGGTTTATAAATATCACGGTGGTATTCATCTTGTGCAATATGCTTGTGATCTTCCGCATAGCTTTACTCATAAGCCTAGCTTGCAAACCTACTTGCATATCGTCCATATCGCCATCTATCTCTACTTTTGGTGTGAGAGCCGCTACACTATCTACTACGATGAGATCTACAGCTCCGCTTCGGATGACTGTCTCTAGTATATCCAAAGCCTGTTCGCCATAGTCTGGCTGAGATACAAGAAGGTTGTCTGTATCTACTCCTATATCTTTTGCATAGCCTACATCTAGGGCATGCTCGGCATCTATAAATGTGCACACACCGCCGTTTTTTTGACACTGTGCTATGACATGTAAGCTCAAAGTAGTCTTACCACTACTTTCTGGTCCATATATCTCTATCACTCGTCCTTTTGGCACACCGCCTATACCCAAAGCCAGGTCAAGTCCCAGCGAACCTGTGCTTATAGACTCTATATCTTCTATCTCTTTGTCACCCAATCGCACCAAAGCACCCTTGCCAAAGGCTTTGTCCATCTGTTTGATAGCTAAGTTCAAGGCATTTTGTTGTTCATCTGTCATCGTTTTTTTGCTCCTGTTAAGTTTTCTATTCGTTTTTCTACTTTTGGATGTGTAGAAAACCAGCTACCTGCATCGAAAAAGTTGGCAAATCGTCTAGTCTGGTTTTCTGTCTCATCTAAGTCATAGTCGTTTTGCTCATAATCACCGCTTATCTTTTGCAAAGCCGATACCATGGCGTCTTGATTGCCTGTGAACTCTACAGAAGCCGCATCTGCTAGAAACTCTCGTTTTCTAGATATATAAAGCTGCAAAACTATAGTCAATATCGGCAAAAATATCTTAAGCACAAGTATCACTATCTTTGCTTGTTGCATCGCTTTACTGTTGCCACCACCACGACCAATCATACCATAATATATCCAATCAACCGCATATACCATGACATTTGTCAGCACTCCTACTACCAAAGTCAATCTCACATCGGCGTTTTTGATATGACCCATCTCATGAGCCATCACTGCCTCCACTTCAGCACGGGTGAGTTTATCCAAAAGCCCACGAGTGATAGCCACCATAGAGTTACCCTCACTCCACCCAGAAGCAAAGGCATTCATATATGGCTCATCTATAATATATACATCTGGCATAAACCGCACTCGTGAAGAGATTTTAAGCTCTTCAACTATGTTTAAAACCATCTGTTCACTTTGGGTTCGCTGTTCTTTGTCGTTTAACTTTGTGTATTGGTTGCCACTTAGCATAATCTTATTGCCAAACTTTATAGCTATAAATATGATAACTATAGCGATACCTACCATACTTGCTGTAAATATAGGGAAGTGAACTCCGCTTAATATAGCTTCATAGGTGAAAAACATAGCATCTACTATGCCATATTCTGGTGGTATCATCAAGCTTATGTATATAGTCTCGCCTAAAAGTCCTATAAGTAAAAACAGCACCACATAAAAGGCTAGCACGAAGTTTGTCTTTCTATAATTTTCCGCTTTTATCTTTCTATAGTTCATAATATTCTCCGTTTGTGTAAATTTATATATTTTATCTAAATTTTCTTAAAACTATTTCAGTCTTGAGGTTTTAGCCAAAATGTTGATTGTTTTAAACCTTTGTCAAACAAATAACCCTCCAAAAACGACGGCACCCAACCTTTAAACTCTAGGTCATTTGCATAAAAAACTCTAGTGTTGTTTTCGTCTAGCTTTTTCAAGCTCCAGTATCCGTCCATCTTTGCAAAATAGTTTGTGTCGTTGAAGTCGCCGTCTAGCTCCCAGCTTATGTGTCGTTTGTTGTCATCTATATAGTGCAAAACACTATTTTTGAAACTTACAAAAAAAGTATCTATAAATATACGAGCTTTGACTATGTTGTCTCTCTCGTCATACACTTCTACACGGCTAACATCCTCTATCTTTTTGGGGTATGACTTGAGATTTTTGATATCTTTGAACACATCGTCTATGGTTCTGTTGATATCAAAGGATATGAAGCCTTTTTTTGTCTTTTTGTCTCGCTTTATCACATAGCCCTCATCTTTGAGTTCTTTTAGCTCTGCTTTGTTTAAAGTAGTTTTGTCGGCACTAGCAAATACCGCCAATACTACGCACAATATCAATATCGTATTTTTCATCTTTTTCCTTAAAATTTATACACGAGATTTGCTCCCGTGGTGTCGCTACTGATCACTGGCACCAAGCTCCAGTTTGCGGCCGCTTTGGTTCGCTGTCTGTTGGCCGCTACCTTGCCAAAGCTATATCCTATAGCAAGTGCTAGAGGATAATCACTAGCCCAATGCACTTCGTTGTTGAGCATCTGAAAACATAGCAAACTCATAGCCGTCCAGCCTACTGGCTTGATATATGGATTGTCTGGATAATTTTCACTCAACACTGTGACGGTCATCATAGTAGTAGCTAGGTGTCCTGACGGAAAGGCATCGTATTTTTGTACATCTTCGTGATACTCTTTTTGGTTTGGAAACCATCGCCATTTGCCTGTATCTTCGCTACGAACTATAGGACTTTCTCGTCCTGTGATATGCTTGATAGTCTGTGTGACTACCGCTACTCCAAACAAACCCTCTACAAGCTGACTTGCGACATTTAGAGACTTATTGTTGTCCATAAAATATCCATGTGCATACATACCTGCCATGATACCTATATGTGTGCTACCATCACCTATGAGATACATATATGAACCTCTCGTGTCGCCTATCTGTAGTATAGGAAATGGTCCTACAGAAAATATACTTTTCATCTCGTTTTGTCCGCCTGTATCTATGCCCCACTTTTTGCCTAGTCTTTTCGCTTCTTCTATGATCTCTTTGTCGTATTTAAACAACAGCAAAGATGAACCAGCTATCCAGCCCCATGCTTCATAGTTTTCAGGACTTACTGCCATATCATAAACTTTTGAGTAGCTACCCATACTGTTGTCCCAAAAGTCAAAAGCCCCCGG
>JAOZTH010000004.1:0-12184 GCA_029939245.1 Arcobacteraceae bacterium | reverse complement strand
CCTAGCAGTGCTCCTGCATATACATCGCTTCTATAATGCCACTTTGAATAGACACGGCTATATCCTACAAAAGTAGCACCGATATATGGCACTATAGCATAGCCTAGTCCATATCGCCTGTGTATAAATGTAGCACCTTGAAACGAAGCCGAAGTATGTCCTGATGGCATAGAATGATTGTCTGCTTTGTTTGGTCGTTCTCGCTGAATCGCTCGTTTGAGTCCGTGAGTAGCTAGTATATTGCCAGCAAATGAGAGATAAAATTCATCTCGCCCCGCTTTGTCGTCTATCGCCCAAGTCGTGATATATGCTGTAGTAGGTATAAGTATCTGGACTATATCTCCAGTTTTTTCTACACTTTTGTCATAGGCATATATATTGACACCGATCAAAACTACCAAAAATAGCTTATACAAACTGTTTGTATTTAGTCAAACGATACGACTCTCTCTTCTGCTTTTTCTATCTTTTCTTTGCTCAATTCCCATCGCACAAAGTCAAAGCTAAGCTGCTTTTTAAACAATGAAACCACAAGCACACCAGGTATGCCCTCGGCTGTCGTGTTGTAGTCTTCTATACTCATGTTAAATGCCTTTTTGCTGTTTGCTAGCTTTCTCTCTATGTTTTCTATAGATTCTTGAAGTTGTAGCATATTTGTAGCGGATTTGAGCTCTGGATATGCTTCTACTGCTATGTTGATAGCACCACTACTGACTATCTTTGATAGTGCTTCTTGTGCCGCTTGAGCTGTAGCATCTGTGGCTACTCCTGTCGTCTGGTTTGCCTGACTTCTCAGCTTGACAATCTCGGCAAATGTGCCTTTTTCATGATCCATATACTTTTTGACAGAGTTTATAAGACTATCGAAAAGTTTGTTTCGTTCGTCCAGTTGTATGCCTATGCCCTTTTCGTCTGTAAATACCGCCTCTTTTAGTCCTATGAGCTTGTTGTACCAAACCACTACGACCAAAACCACTGATACTATCAAGCCTAATAATATTTCCATAAATTATCCTTTTAAATTTTACTGATTATATCATTTTAATATAAAATTAACCAAAAAACAAAAAAATTCGCAAAAATATAACTAAATCAAAGATTAGTATGATATACTTAACAAAAAGGAAAAATATGAATATCACAGATGAAGAGGCTCTAAAGTATCACGAGGGTGGCAAACTGGCTACAAATATAACAAAAAGTTGTGAAAATCAGCGAGACCTAAGCCTAGCTTATACTCCCGGTGTAGCCGTGCCGTGTCTAGCTATAGCCAAAGAGAAACAACTAGCCTACAAATACACGACCAAAGCAAACACAGTAGCAGTCATAAGCAATGGCACAGCAGTGCTAGGCTTGGGCAATCTAGGAGCTATAGCATCAAAGCCAGTGATGGAGGGCAAGGTGGTGTTGTTTAAAAAGTTTGCGTATCTAGATGGTGTAGATATAGAAGTAGATGAGACCGACCCACAAAAGATAGTAGATATTTGCAAAGCCATAGCACCTACTTTTGGTGGTATTAACCTAGAGGATATCAAGTCTCCGGAGTGTTTTTTTATAGAACAAGAGCTACAAAAAGCTGTAGATATACCAGTGATGCATGACGACCAACACGGCACCGCTATCATCACGGCAGCTGGACTACTAAATGCATGTGAGCTAGCAAACAAGTCGCTAGATACTATCAAAGTAGTCATCAGTGGCTCTGGAGCGGCCGCTATGAGTTGTGCTGGTATGTATCAAAGTTTAGGTGTCAAACATATCATCATGACAGATAGCAAAGGAGTTTTAAACAGCAGGCGAACCGATATAAACCGATACAAACAAAAGTTCGCTGTAGATACTTCGTGTGAAACTTTAGCCGATGCTATGGTAGATGCCGATATGTTTTTGGGGCTTAGTGCTGCAAAAATTGTCACAAAAGATATGGTCAAATCTATGGCAAAAAATCCTATCATATTTGCTCTGGCAAATCCCACTCCAGAGATATTGCCACAGGAGATAAAAGAGGTGCGAGAGGATGCTATCATAGCCACAGGGCGAAGCGACTTTCCAAATCAGATAAACAATGTGCTGGGTTTTCCGTTTATATTTCGTGGAGCTTTAGATGTGCAAGCTACTAAAATAACCGAAAATATGAAGCTAGAGGCATGTTATGCTATAGCGAAGCTAGCCAAACAACCAGTGCCACAATATATCAAAGATATTTACGGCGACCAAAGTCTATGTTACGGCAAAAATTATATCATACCGGCACCGTTTGAAAAAGAAAACCTAGTCCATATATCAGGGGCAGTAGCTTTAGCAGCTTTTGAAGATGGTGTCAGCGGTATAAGTAGTTTTGATGTAGAAAAATACAAAGAAAATTTACAAAAATTACTTTAATACAAGTTTGTTTAAGTTTGTTTTGGTATAACTCACAAAAGGAAAAAAATGTCTTTGAAAATAACAGATGAATGTATAGCATGCGATGCTTGTAGAGAAGAGTGTCCAAACGGTGCTATATCTGAAAATGACCCAGTATATATCATAGATGCTGACTTTTGCACAGAGTGTGTAGGGTCTTTTAGCGAACCACAATGCATAGAAGTGTGTCCTGTAGAGTGTATAGAGCTTGATGACAACAACTGCGAGACAGCTTTGGAGCTTAGTCTAAAATACAAACAACTACAAGACGGAAAATAAAAAGGACTTCAAAAAGTGGCGAAAATAACCTCTGTCATAGATATAGGCTCAAACTCTGTGCGACTTGTGGTATTTGAAAAGTCTAGTAGGTTTGGATTTTTTCTCATCAATGAAACCAAACTCAAGATAAAGATAGGCGAGGGCGGATATGTAAAAGGCGGAGAACTACAAGCAGAACCTATGGACAAAGCATTTGAAGCTATCAAATTGTTTAAGCAAATATCCCAAAACTTGAAAGCTAGAAAGATACTGATAGTTGCTACTTCTGCCTTGCGAGATGCACCAAATAAATCTATATTTATAAACAAAGTATCAAAAAAACTTAAGCTAAATATACGAGTGATAGACGGACAAAAAGAGGCTTACTATGGTCAAGTAGCAGTGTCAAATCTACTAGATATCAAAAACTTTTTCACCATAGACACAGGTGGTGGTAGCACAGAGATGGCATTTGTCAAAGATGGCAAAAATATGGCTACATATAGCCTAAACATAGGCACAGTCCGACTAAAGGAGCTATACTTTGACTACGGCGACATAGCAGGAGCAAAGAAGTTTGTAGTAGACCAGTTATCGCAGATAGATACCAAAAGCACGGCCTCTCTTTTAGCCCATGCCGTGGTGCTAGGTGGTTCTGCTAGAGCTATCAGCAGTGCTATCATCAAGCAAACCAACTATCCGCTAGATATCGTGCATGGTTTTAGATACGATGTAGAAACTCAAAAGCAGATATTTGATGATATTTTAAAAGCAACTACAGATGACGAGTTAAAGCAAATAGGCATAAAAGAGGACAGATACGACACTATAAAAGCAGGGTGTTTTATACTACAAGTTATACTTGAGTTTTTTGCAGTGCAAAAGGTCACAAGCTCACAAGTAGGAGTGAGAGAGGGGGTATATCTGTGCGATATTTTGAGGACAACGAACCACAGGTTTCCAGCGAACTTTCACATAAGTCAAAGAGCATTGATAGATAGATTTGGCAATCAAAACAACCACACAGTCCAGACAGCAAAATTGTCGTGTGATATTTTCGACCAACTTCATGACAGTTTTGCACTAGAGCTAAAGGACAAAAATATATTGAAAGTCGCCTCCAACTTGCACAAGATAGGACAGATGCTAAACTTTCACAACAACACAAAACTCTCTAGTAGCTTCATATTGTATGGACTTGACTATGGGTTTAGTCACAAAGATAGAGTCCTCATAGCTACTATCATAGACCTAACCAGAAAAGACAATATCCAACAAAAGCATATAGAAAAATACTCGTCATTGCTACCAAATATAGATAAAATTCGCAAACTTGTGTTTATCTTGAAGCTATCTATAGTGCTATCAAAAACTCTTTGCCGACAAAAGCATATGATACAATATGATGAAAACTCAAACAGATTGACTATACTAGCAGACCATTTTCAAGCTACTACAAAAGATGAGATAGACAAGATGACAAAAGATTTGACCATAATATACAAGGCAAACGATGACTAAATATCTACAATATCTACTATATAAAGTGTTTAAATTTATAGTCTTGATATTGCCAAAGTCGTTTATAAAGCTGTTTTTAGATGGGCTGTCCTCTGTGGTGTATATAGTAGACGGTGAACACAGGCACATAGCAAAAGCAAACTTAGACTTAGTATATGGCGACAAATTAGACGACAAACGAAAGAGAGATATCATAAAAAACAGCTACCAAAATATGGTGCATAATATCTATGAATTTATACAAAATCCCACATTGAACTTAGCACAGCTAGAAAAAAAGGTCACAGTCACAAACGAACAGCTCCTGACCGATGCTATAAAAGATGGCAAAAAGATCATACTTATATCGGCTCACTACGGCAACTGGGAGTATATCACATCGTATATATCGCTCAAATACAAACCCACTACCATGGTAGGACGAAATATGAACAACCACTATCTAAACGATGAACTCAAAGCAAATCGCACAAAACACAACAGCGAAGCTTTGGACAAAAACGGCAGTGCTATAGGACTTATGAAAGCACTCAAAAAAGGCAGGATAGTTGGGTTAGCCATAGACCAAAACAATCCCAAAGGCATAGAAGTGAAGTTTATGGGGCGAAAAGCTCGTATGGTGGATAGTGTCAGCCGACTTGCGAGCAAAACTGGTGCTGTGATATTGCCTGTATTTTTTGATAAAATTGAGTTTGGGCGATACAATATAAACTTTCTAAACCCCATAGAGCCTAGCAGTTTTGCTGATATACAGGCATTGACACAACGACAAGCCGATGTGCTGGGCGATTATATATATCACCATCCTGACCAGTGGTTTTGGCAACACAAACGATACAAAGCCTTTTATAAAGATATCTATGCTAGATAAACTGTTTGCAAACACGAGCGACAAGCAGTTTGAGTTTGATAGTTCTGTGGCACTTGTGTTTGATGATATGCTCAAAAGATCGGTGCCGTATTATAGTCCAACGGTAGAGTTGATAGCTTCTGTAGCTTCAAAATATATCAAAGCAAATGACACCGTATATGACCTAGGTTGCTCTACTGGCACTACACTTATAGCACTACAAAAACAGCTCAAAGCTCCTGCTAAACTTGTAGGTATAGATAGTTCGCCAGATATGATAAAGTTCGCAAAGATGAAAACCAAAGCATATGATATGGATATAGCATATCAAACCAAAGATATTTTTGATAGTGATATAAGAGGCGCAAAAGTGATATTTGCCAACTATATCTTGCAGTTTATACGGCCACAAAAGCGAGAGCAACTTGTCAAAAAGATTTATGATAACTTAGACGATGGTGGTGTGCTGATATTTAGTGAAAAGATTATATACACGGACAAAAAACTAGACAAAATATCGATAGACCAATACCTCAAATACAAAAAAACCCAAGGCTACAGCGACTTCGAGATATCCAACAAACGAGAAAAACTAGAAAATGTCCTAGTGCCATATAGCGAACAAGAAAACAAAGATATGCTAGCTACTGCTGGGTTTGATGATAGCCAAACTATATTTAAGTGGCTAAATTTTGCTACATTTATAGCATCAAAAACTAAAAAGCCACTTTAAATTGAACATTCTGATCAGCGGCGACCTATAGGCGATATTTGATCAGATGATTCTGTTTTTTATATAAAACACACTATATACCATAGGTAGGTAAAATAGATTTAAAACAGTAGCAAATATTAGTCCAAACCCCAGTGATACCGCCATAGGCTGTAGTATGAGTGCTTGACCTGAAGCAAAAAATATCAAAGTGCTAAGCCCCAATATAGTTGTAAGTGATGTCAAAAGTATAGGGCGAAGTCGTAGTATAGCTTGAGTTTTTAGCTCCTCTATGGTAGTGGCTTTTTGGATGAAATCCACCATGATGATACCGTCATTTACTATGACTCCTGCTAGTCCTATGACTCCTATGATACCGGGCATAGTCAAGTTTAGCCCTACTATTGTATGACCTATAAGCACCCCTACGACAGACAGCGGTATGGTGCTAAGTATCAAAAGAGACTTCAAAAGTGAGTCAAACATCCACACCAGAGACAAAAATATCAAAAACAAAGACAAAGCAAACGCAACTCCCATCTCCTTTTTGACTTTGGTATTTTCTTTTTCTTCGCCTTTTATCTCTATATTTACAGCTTTTTTATATTTGTCTATAGTTGGCTGAAGTTTTATAAATACATCGCTACTAGTCGTGTCTGCTATGGAGGCTGTGATAGTCACTATCTCCTTGCTATCTACTTTGTGGAGCTGACTTTTGCTCAACACTTCATCAAGTGTAGCTATATCTTGTAGTCGCACCTTTTTGACACTGTTTGGCACCGCTATATCTAAGTTTGCTAGAGAACTTTTGATATCTTTGTTGGTCGATGAAAGCACCACTTGGACTATACCATCTTTACTAAACATCTTTGCAAATCCAGCTTCGAGATATAGAGGTCGTAAGCTACTTATGATACTGCTTTCGCTGAAACCCAAACTGTGACCGTAGCTGTTTAGTCGCAATTTCAAGTCCATATTGCCAGAGACTATATCATCGGCTACATTTTCGACACCCTTTATCTGTGAAAGTTTTGCTTTGATCTTTGTCAAGACCTCTTTTAGTCGGGTTTTGTCTTCGCTGTGTAGGGCTATCTCTATGTCATTTCCCACGATACCAGCTCCGGGGACATATATCTTGAGTTCTTTGAAGTTGTCCGCAAGTGGCTGCAAACTTTTTTGTATGAGAGAGTTTATCTGCTTTGCTGTGCTGTCTCTAGTCATATCAGTGTCATCGTATTTTGGGCTTAATATAGGATTGATATAGATATCAAAAAAGTTTTGAGGTTTGGCTTCTTTGAGATTGATAAATATATGAAAATAAAACTCTTCAAACTGTGCCATCTGTTTGCCATCTAGCTTCATGCCTACTATGGTGCTAATCGAGTCTATATTGTCGCCTAACTTAAACTCTTTTAGCAACTTTTGCTCCAGTTTAGCAACTTTTTGCTGGGTTTGAGCTAGAGTATTGCCTACCTCCACATCGCCACTAATATATATCTGTGTGGTGTCAAACTCTGGCATAAAGGTAAATTTGCTTACAGTTAAAAGCCCGACACTTACAGCTATGATAGTAGCTATCAACACAGACAATGACTTATATCTGTATCGCAAAGCAAAAGTCAAAATCCTATCGTATAAGCTTTTGTTGAACTTCCAAAACCTCTCGGAGTTGTTGCCCTCTTTGTTTACTTTGAGTATATGGTTCGCATGAAGTGGCAAAAAGAAAAACGCCTCCACAAGTGAGCTTAATATCAGCACAGATATCATGATAGGAAGTATCCGCATAAACACCCCGGTCTCTCCACTCATGAGCAGTATCGGCAAAAATGCAAATATAGTCGTAGCAGTAGCAGTCAGCACCGCAGGATACATCTCCACCGCTCCATCTATGGCTGCTGTGTATTTGTCTTTGCCCATCTCCATGTGTCTATAGATATTTTCAGCTACGACTATAGCTTCGTCTACAAGCATACCCAGTGCTAGCAATGCCCCCAAAAGTGAGAGCATATTGAGACTGTAGCCTAGCTGTTGAGCGGTGATAAGTCCTATCATAAAGCTAGTAGGAATGCCCACTGCTACTACAAAAGCGATACGAAAGTTTATAAAAAATAGCAATGCAATCGTGAGTAATATCACCCCAAATATGATATTTGATACGACTGTGTTTAACCTGTTTTTTATCCACACAGATGTATCAGTATAAGTAGCAAACGACACATCGGTATATTTTTTTTGATTTTGTTTAAGTATCTGCTTTATCTGTTTGACTAACTCTATGCTATCTCCTGTGAGACCTTTGTTTATACCTATAGATATATTGTTTGCTCCGTTGAACCGTGACATAGTAGCCACATCTTCAAACTTGTATCGTATATCGCAAATATCTTTTAGATATATTCTCTTGTCGCCTATCTTTATGATAGAGTTGTCGAGTTTGTCTATGTCTTGAGTGCCGTTTTCACTGCTTATGTAGTAGTGTGTTGTCTGTTCTTTGATAGCTCCTGCTGGAAATATACTACTCATTTGTGATAGTGCTACCACCACTTGAGAATACTCCAGCCCATATGCTTCTATCTTGTCTATGTTTAGCATGATAGATATTTGTTTGTCGCTATCCTCCCATATGTTGACATCGCTTAGATCCCCTAGCTTAGTTATGTCGTTTTTGAGTTTTTTGGCTATGTTTATGAGAGTTTCTTTTGTCTGAGCTCCCGTGATAGCTACGGTTATGAGGGGAAACGAATGCACTATGGCTTTGACTTTTGGTTCCTCCATATCCGAAGGTAAGTTTGACTTTGTCTTGGTGATGATATCTTTGATATCGTCTATCGCTGTAGCCATGTCAGCACCGCTTTTGAGATCTGCTTTTATGTTAAAATACCCCGTCTTTATAGTCGTGGTTATATCGCTTATATCGTTGAGTGCTTGCAGCTCCTCCTCTATATCTACGACTACAAGCTTATCCAACACAGCACTACTAGTGCCTATGTAGCCACCAGTGATAGACACCGCATCTAGCTTCGATGGTGGGAAAATCTCCTTGGGTATGTTGATATACGAATACACCGCCGTAGCAAATATGAGCAGTAGCAACATATGGTTGAGTATTGGCTTTTTGAGTCCGAAGTTTATAATATATTTTATCATCTATCTCCAAATATTATCGGTTTTAGTTATTTTATCCAAAATGTTTAAAAGTTCTTGCGGTTTTGATTTGATTTGCCCAGATTCTAAATTGTGTGCCTTGTTTGGATTTGATCCTGTATCCTACAGATATTATCACATCAAGATTGTATATTTTCATTTTTTTGGTTTGGGTTTTGCCCTTTATAGCACCATGCGGAGTGGTTAGTAAGAAATCCTTACTAACCACATTTTTATCAAGTTCTTTTTCTTTGAAAATATTGCCTATATGTTGAGTTATCGCTACTCTGTTTCTGCCAAATAGTGTCGCCATCTGGTCTTGGGTGAGCCACACTGTCTCATCTTTTATTGTTACTTCTATTCGTGCAGTTAGCTCATCTGCTCTATATAATATCATCTCATCTTTCATCGTTTGCCTTTTGATACATATTTATCATCTCTTTTGTCTCACACATAACTAGGTGCATCGTTTGCAAACAGTATCAGCTTTTTGAGTCCGAAGTTTATAATGTATTTTATCATGAGTGTATTATAGCTTTTTAACTTAAAACAACGATAAAACTCGCAGATGATGTGTACCAAAAGTTCAAAAAGTAAATATTTTAGAGGTGCCCTTTACACAGTTTTGTGTGTTTGCTTAAGAATATCGTTGTATAATAACAAAAAAAAGGATAAATATGAAAATTTTTATAAAGATGTTGATTATAATTGGAGTATTTGGCATAGTAAGTTCTGCCAAACCAGTTGAACAAGTAAATAATACTACAGCCAAAGACGCACGAAATGCATATGCCAAAGGCAACTATAAAAAAGCGGTAAAACTTTACAAAAAGGCATGTGATATGAACGATGGTCATAGTTGTTTTGATCTCGGTGTTATGTATAGAAAGGGCAGGAAAGTCAATAGAAACCGCAACAAAGCGGCAGAATTTTTTGAAAAAGCAGAGAAACTTTATAAAAAAGCATGTGATATGAACGATGGTCATGGTTGTTTTGGTCTCGGAGTTATGTATGTAAATGGCATAGGAGTCAAAGGAAACTATGACAAAGGTATGAAGTATTATAAAAAAGCATGTGATATGGACGATGCTCATGGTTGTTTTGGTCTCGGAGTTATCTATGAAAAGGGAAGGGGTCGGAAAGTCAAAAGAAGCTACGATAAAGCGGCAAAATTTTATACCAAAGCATGTGATATGAAGTATGGTCTTGGTTGTGTCAAACTAGGAAATATGCATAGAGATCGCAAAGGAGCATATAGAAGCTACAGCAAAGCTATAGAGTATTACAAAAAAGCATGTGACATGAACGATGGTCGTGGTTGTTCAAATCTTGGATATACATATTTAATTGGCACAAGAGTCAAAGAAAATCACGAAAAAGCTAGAGAATTATTTGAAAAATCATGTGATTTGAACGATGGTCTTGGTTGTGGTGCCGCTGGGGTTATGTATGCAAATGGCGTAGGAGTCAAAAAAAGCTACGACAAATCCATGGGATTTTATACCAAAGCATGCAAACTTGGCGACAAAAATGGCTGTAGAAACTTAGAAAAATACAAAAAATAAAACAAAATATCAGCTCTAAATTGTTTTAAACTTCTTGTGGTTTTGATTTAAGGATATTGTGGTATAATCACAAAAAGGTCAAATATGAAACTATTTATAAAGTTGATAATAGTTGGTGTGCTAGGTTTTGCAAGTTGTGCCAAATCTGCAGAATATAAACATAATACTCTAGCAAAAGAAGGACATGATGCTTTTGCCAATGGTAACTATAAAAAAGCGGTAAAACTTTACAAAAAGGCATGTGACACAAATAGCGGAAGTGGTTGTTTTGGTCTAGGGCTTATGTATCACGATGGCGAAGGTATAGAAAAAAACTACGACAAAGCAGTGAAATTTTACAAAAAAGCATGCTATGTGAACTATGCTCGTGGCTGTGGTCGTATTGGGATTATGCACCAATATGGCGAAATTGTCAAAAAAAACTACAACAAAGCAGTGAAGTTTTACAAAAAAGCATGCGATTTGGACGATGGTAGCAGTTGTTTGGCACTTGGGCTTATGTATAGATACGGCAAGGGTATCAGAAAAAGTTACGACAAAGCAGTGGGACTTTACAAAAAAGCATGCGACTTGAACGATGGTGCTGGTTGTTATAATATCGGGACTACATTTGTTGCAAACAAAGGAGTCAAAAAAAACTATCTAAAAGCAGCAAAATTTTACAAAAAAGCATGCGATTTAGATAGTGGCCATGGTTGCTTTCGTCTAGGGTCCATGTCCCATGTAGGCAAAGGAGTCAAAAAAAGCTACGACAATGCTTCAGAACTTTACAAAAAGGCATGCAAGTTGGGTGTTGAAGCTGGTTGTTATAATATTGGGCTTATGTATGACACAGGCAAAGGAGTTAGAAAAAGCTATGTCAAAGCAGCAGAATTTTATACCAAAGCATGTGATATAAACAGTGGTCTCGGTTGTGTCAATCTTGGGCTTATGTATGAAAAAGCCAAAGGGGTCAGCAAAAGCTATGTTAAAGCGGCTGAGTTTTACAAAAAAGCTTCTGATATGAATATTGGTCGTGGTTGTGTTCGTCTTGGTATTTTGTATGATATAGGTAAAGGAGTTACAAAAAACTATGTCAAAGCTATAGAATTTTATGAAAAAGCGTGCGATTTAAATATTGGTCATGGCTGTAGTAACCTTGGAAATATGTATGAAAATGGAAAAAGGGTCAACCAAAGTTATAGCAATGCTGTGGAACTTTACAAAAAAGCTTGTGATATGAACAGTGGAGTTGGCTGTGGCAATCTTGGGCGAATGTATATAAATGCCAAAGGTGTCAGAAAAAGCTATATTAAAGCATTGAAGATTTACAAAAAAGCATGTGATATGGATAGTGGTCCTAGCTGCTCTGTCTTAGGAAACATGTATACATATGGCAAAGGAGTCAAAAGAAGCCACGGCAGAGCAGTTGGCTTTTATGAAAAGGCATGTCGGCTTAACTTTCAAGAAGGCTGTGAAAACTTAGAAAAAATACAAAATAGATAGCAAAAAAAATGTTGTTAGATAGAGACTAGCTTTCTAGTCTCTAGTTAGTAGCATGGGACTGGTGTCTAGAGACTACATGCAGAAGCTTTTTGTGAAAACCCAAAAATAATAATATTTTAATTGTCTTATATTTAAGACCACCATAAACGATGGATAGTCCAAAGTTTATAGTGATTTATCTATCTCAAGTTAGCATTTCTATAGAGACTACGACGAGATATATGCTATTTATTTGTAAAGCCAAAA
>JAOZTH010000030.1:14259-16508 GCA_029939245.1 Arcobacteraceae bacterium | reverse complement strand
TATTTTCTCACAGAGAGTGCAAGCACAAGATTTCCAGCTTCTATGAGCTATAGATGTTTTGATGTGACCTTTAGATATTTGCCACAGATATATCCACTACAAAATGCCCAGTGTAGGTTGTAGCCTCCAAGCTCTCCTGTCACATCTAGTGCTTCGCCTATGAAATGCAGGTTTTTTTGAAGTTTGCTTTGGAAGTTTTCGTCTATATCTGCTGTGCATATACCTCCGCCGGTCACTTCTGCTTTGCTATATCCAAAGTTGCCAGCAGGAGCGAAACTATACGATGTAGGGTTTATGCCTTGTTCTTTGAGAATTTTTTTCAAGCGGTTTGGTATGTAGCTATCTTTGTGTGGCAAGAAGTTTATAGTTATAACTCCTTTTCGCCAATACAACGAAGCAGACAACACAGCAGGACCGCTTATGCCCTTGTGGGTAAATAGCATACTACCATATATGGTTTGCTCCCCTATAGATATAGCCACATCTACAGATAGACCGCTCAAACTTTTGCACCAAAACTGCTCTGGCTGGACGGTCAGCCCTACCAAAGCTGGATATGTAGTAGCGATATCGTGCCGAAACTTAGTAGCTATGGTATATGCTATATCTGTAGCTCCTAGTGTCTCGAAACTTTTGCCACCAGATGCTACTATTAACCTCTTGGTCTTGATGGTTTTGTCGTTTGATATTATATGAAATATCTCCTCTTGATACTTGACATCTGCTACTTTAAAATTTTTCAATTTTTCTATATTTGTAGTAGTTTTTGTAAACATATCTAGCACATCGGCACTATCTTTGCAAAAGTATGTTCCGTGCACTATCTTTTCTAATAGTTTGGGATATATGCCGTGGCGGTTTAGAAACTTTATCGCACTTTTGTAGCCAAACTTATCTAGGCAACTTTTTATAAACTTTTTGTCGCCTGTGTATTTACTCTCATGCATAAATCTGTTTGTGATATTGCATTTCGCTCCACCGCTGACTTTTATCTTGTTGCCTATGTTTGGGGCAGACTCTAGCAATACTACTTTGTGTTTGGTGTTGTTTAGTTCAGTGGCAACCATGAGCCCACTAGCTCCACCACCTATTATCGTTATATCGTATATCATATATCATTGTATCATAATTTTATAATATTTGGGTATCATACTCCAAAAAGGACACAGATGAAAAAAAAGTTTGACATATCTATCATCAAAGGCGATGGTATAGGAGTAGAGATAGTGGATGAAGCTATCAAAGTGCTGGAAAAAGTAGGCAGTATCTATAATGTGGAGTTTGACTTTACAAAATATCTCATGGGCGGTGTAGCATACGATACTACAGGCGACCCACTACCACAGGCGACTATAGATGGAGTGCTTCAAAGCGATGCTTGCCTGTTTGGTGCTATCGGTGGTGAGAAATGGGACGACCTACCCAGAGAGCTACGACCAGAGAGTGGTTTGCTACGATTTAGAAAGGCTTTGCAAGTGTTTGCCAACTTGCGACCTGCTGTGGTGTATGATGAACTGATAGATGCTAGTAGTCTCAAGCCAGAGGTCATACAAGGTGTGGATATCATGGTGGTGCGAGAGCTTATAGGTGGTATCTATTTTGGCGAACCCAAAGGCAAGACCGCCACAAAAGGCTGGAATACTATGGTCTATACCAAAGATGAGATAGTGCGGATATCACATGTGGCATTTAAGTTAGCTAGACAACGAGACAAAAGATTGTGTTCGGTTGACAAGGCAAATGTGCTTGATGTGTCTCAGCTATGGCGAGATACAGTCATAGAGGTGTCAAAAGAGTATTTAGATGTCCAGTTGTCTCATATGTATGTAGACAACTGTGCTATGCAACTAGTGGCAAATCCACGACAGTTTGATGTGATACTTACTGGCAATATCTTTGGCGATATATTAAGCGACGAAGCTAGTATGTTGTGTGGTTCTATAGGTCTGCTACCATCGGCATCTACAGGCGAAAAGACGGCCATTTATGAGCCGATACACGGCTCTGCTCCGGATATAGCGGGTCTGGGTATCGCCAACCCGATAGCTACTATAGCTAGTGCATCTATGATGCTACGATATAGTTTGGGTTTGCCAAAGTTAGCCGACAGCATAGACAGAGCTATCAAACAAACATTGAAAGATGGCAACCGAACCAAGGATATAGGAGCATATGATGCCAAGCAGGTGCTCACTACAACCCAGATGGGCGATAAAATAGTATCAAACATAAGATGACTTTTGACTACG
>JAOZTH010000030.1:8516-14159 GCA_029939245.1 Arcobacteraceae bacterium | reverse complement strand
ATAAACCCAAATAGAAAATTATATATAGCTATGGCAAAAAGGGACACGGTGGATTATGTCTATAACACATCGGCACTAGAGGGCAATGCTATGACCTATCCTGAAGTCCAAACATTGCTAGAGGGCATAACCGTAGGCGGACACAAGCTAGGCGATGAAAATATGATATTGAATCAAAACAGAAGTATGAAGCTACTTTTTGAGCTGTTGGACGAAAATAGATTTGACGATAGCAAGAGGTGTATTTGTATGCTACACAAACAAGTAGCAAAAGAGGAAGCTCTAACTTGGGGTAAGTTTAGGGTGTCAAATGTCCGTATGGGTGGCACAGAGTTTTTGCCACCACCACATGACAAGCTAGATGATATATGGACCAAAAACACAGAGGTTATCCGCAGTATAAAGCACCCTATCATAGGGGCATTTCACAACTTATTGCTAAACTGTAGGACTCAGTATTTTTTCGATGGCAACAAACGAACAGCTAGACTGATGATGAACGGCAAACTGCTAGATAGTGGCTATCCTATGCTAAACATAAAAGCCAGCGACAAGCTAGAGTTTAACCGTATGATGATAGATTATTATGACAGTGATGATATAGAGGTGGCTACGAAGTGGCTACTGGATTATTATAAAAAACATTCTTTAGAATACTTATAAATATCATGGCAATTTTATCTGCCTATGTATGTTGATATATGATATGTCGTGAGATATGACGATATCAAAAGTTTTGTTGTCGTCCGTCCATACATCTGCTTGGTAGTTGGTGAAGTTTAAGCTCGTGGGTGCTTTGTGCTTTTTTTGTATATAGTCCGCTATACTATCTATGTGGATTTTGCCTTGTAGATAGGCATATTTATCATGGTCCAGCTGTGAGTTTATGAGCTTTGTCTCTACAGACATCAAGCTAATAGTAGCAAACACTAGCACAAATACAAGCACCGCATACATAGCAAATGAGCTTTTCAAAATACCCAGCTTTTGCATATCTTTAGTCTATGTTTTGTGCATATATCTATGTGGTGTCTGCTAGATACTTTTTTCACAGAAAATTTTGTGATATGTTTTTGCAATATTTTGCCACCATAAGTCAAGTCTGTAGCCGTGGCGGTCTGTGGTATTTGGCTAAGCTTCGTAGTGATATCTACACCAGATGAAACTTGCTTTTCCAAAAATAGCTTGGTGCTTTCCATATCTATCTTGGCTATGGCTTGATGATAGTTTGTCTCATTTAGCAGATAGATCTTGTATGCTAGGTTTGAGCTACCAACAAATAGCACAGACAACAAAACTACGCCGACTACAAGCTCTAGCAGGACGATAGAGCTTCTCATGGGATTTGTCTCTTTATTAGTTTGATATCGTTTTTGTCGTATATCCACTGGGTTTTGTAGTTTTTGTAGTAGTTGTTTTCTATCTCTTGGAGTGTGTTGTATCGCTCGAAACTTACATGAAAATCGCCCAGCTTCATAAACAGCCCAGTCGCTACAAAAAGCAGTAGCATAGCTACGACAGTCTCTAGGAGAAAAAAGCTACTTTTGACGGTTGTTCTTTTCCTCGATACCACTGGTGTCAAACCTTTTTTTGAGTTCTTGTTTTATCATATCTGGCGATATATTTTTGCTACATATCGCTACTAGAGTGTGATACGTTAAGTCAGCACACTCATATATAGTGCCGTCTTTGTCGTCATCTTTTATAGCAAAGCATAGCTCACCGGCTTCTTCTACTATCTTTTTGAGCATGTAGTTTTGCTCGCCTTGGAGCAGTCGGGCAGTATATGAACTATCGGGGTCGTCAAACTTTTTGTCTCGTATTCTATCAAAAAGTGTATCTACTACACTATATATCTGGGTTGTGTCTATCTGCTTGTCCTCTAGCTTGATATTTGCAAGCAAATCGTGAAAAAAGCAACTATATGCCCCTGTATGACATGCGACTCCGCTTTGCCGCACTTTGACTACTATACTATCCATATCGCAGTCTGCCATCATAGATACTATAGTCTGTGTGTGTCCGCTGGTCTCGCCCTTTTGCCAGAGTCTGTTTTTACCTCGGCTAAAAAAGTGAGTCTTGCCTGTCTGTATAGATAGCTTGAGAGCCTCACGGTTCATATAAGCTAGCATCAAAACTTCGCCAGTGCTGTGGTCTTGGACGACTACTGGCACTAGACCGTCTTGTTTGTCAAAGTCTATTTTGTCTATCACGAACTATAGTTTGAGTTTCTTTTTGACCTCTTCAGTCAAGCTAGCAAATGACTCTGGATTGTCCATAACCATACCGGCTAATATCTTTCTGTCTAGTTCTATCTCAAGAAGTTTGAGTCCGTGCATAAATTGTGAATATTTGAGTCCATTTAGCTTACATCCGGCATTGATACGGATGATCCATAGCTTACGGAAGTCTCGCTTTTTTTGTCGTCTGTCTCTGTAGGCATACACGAGTGCATGTTCTACTTGTTCTTTGGCTTTTCTGTAGTGTTTTCTCCTACCGCTGTAGAATCCTTTGGCTTGTTTTAGTATCTTTTTGTGTCTTTTTCTTCTGACAGTTCCTGTTTTTACTCTTGGCATATTTTTCCTTTCTTTACCAATACGAAATCTTTCGCATGGTGTTAGTGCTCTAATCTTGACTACTGCCTATATATGGCTTGTAGTGGGATATCCTATAACAGACACAGCATTCTTTTGACTGCTTTTTTGTTTGTGTCGTCGATGGTTTTTGGGTTTCGTAAGTTTCGCTTTCTTTTTTGCGACATCTTGGTCAATATATGGCTACGAAAGGCACTGCCTCTTTTTATCTGCCCATTTTTCTTGACTTTAAATCGCTTTTTCGCTCCGCTTACGGTTTTCATCTTTGGCATATTTCTCCTTTATAATTTTTCATTATTTACATAATTTTACTATTTTATCTAATTTTTCTTAAATAGACTCAATATCTCGTCTGTTTTGGCTATTATCTCATATGGAGATATATTTTCTATGCTAAAATCATCTTTGTCTAGGCGGTCTGCATCTACTTTTGAGCTAGAGCTTATAGTCTGGTTTATCGCTGTGTGGTAGCTGTTGCGTAGGGCTGGAGTGTTGCCATATATAGTCAGTGACGGTCTGTTTAATCCCCATGCCATATGTGTAGGACCAGTATCGCCACCTATAGTCATGGCACTGTCAATTATAGTTTGTTTGAGTTCGTCCAAAGACTGCTTCTGTGCTATGGTGACATTTTGACACTTTTGCTGTAGATAAGTAGCGATACTTAGTTCAAACTCATTTGCCCATATTACCATTATATCATAACTTAGACCATTTGCTACGGTTTCAAACAACTCTTTAGGATATATCTTGTTTGGTTTGCTAGCTCCCACCACAAACAACACATAGCCCTGCGGTCGTGGCTCTATATCCCAAAATGGTCTCTTGTGGTCTATGTTTTGCTTTGTGATAGATAGGTCCAAAGCGGTGTTAAATAACTTTGTATTTCTTGTGATCACATTTTGTTTGTATGCTACTTTTACCCTCTTGCTATAAAACATAGCACTCAAACCCTCTCTGGTAGAATATCTATCAAATCCTACCACCTCACATCTACAGCTATATGCTATGATCTTGGACACTATAGCTGACTTGAGCAGTCCTTGGGCATCTATGACTATGTCAAATTTATGTTTAGCAAAACTTCCCAGAAGTGATATTTGTGAAAATATATTTCGCTTTTTTTGTTTGATAGACTTCAAGTTTATAGGCAATATCTTGTCTATATTTTGGTTTTGATTTAATATATCTTTGAAGCTATTTTCCACTACCCAGCAGATATTTGCTGTGGGGTATTTTGCTCTTATAAACTCCAGCGACACCATAGTATGGACTATATCGCCCATAGCAGATAGCTTAACTATACAGATATTCATCGTGTCTCTTTTTCAGTCTTTCTATTATGTAGTTTTTGTCTATGCTGTGCTTTTTGTCTTTGTATATATTTTGTTCTAGTTTATCTATGATATCGCTTATGGCTTTGGCATTTTCTAGCCTGCTTAACACTTTGTATAACTCTTTGTCTGTTTTTGACTTTTTTATAGCTATGTCTATATCTGTGTCCTTTGGCGGAGTTTTTTTGTTTTTTTGTCTAAAATACACCAGCACCAACAATCCGCCCAACAACAAACCACCAGCACCATAGATATATCTATCCGCCCCACTAGACATAGTCCTCTTTTGTTTCTTTTTGGCTTTTTTTGGTTTTTTTGCTTTTTCTTGTAGTTTTGGTTTTGCTTCTGTCTTGCCTACTACTTTGATATCAAAAGCTTTTGTTTTTATAGTTTTGATCTTTTTGGTTGGTTTATGAAAAAATCTCAACTTCATAGGTGGTATATGAAAATTTTCATCACTCACAGCAGAAAACTTTTGTGTCCATACGTCACCGTTTTTGCCTCTCCTGACTGACGGAGCTTCACTAAAGACAGAAACATTGTCAATCTCTAGCTTAAACTGGTCTATATCTTCCATGTTGCCACTGCCTGTGATATTTATAAGTATATTTACAGGTCGGTTTGGTTTGGTTTGGGTCTTGTCTACAGTCGCTGATATCTCAAAGTCCCCTATGACTGTCGCATCTTGTGGCAAAGCCGATACTTTTATGGCTAAAGCATTTGAATATATCTTTTGCCATTTGAGCAGCGGTATACCAAAAAAATCACTCTGCATACTATCTATCCCTACAGATACTTTGTGTGGCGGTATCTCAAACTCTCCTTCTCTCATGGGCGATACTAGGTAGCTCTCTTTGTATGTTATGTAGCCGTTTTCTTTGATAGGTTTGGTAGATTTGAGTCGTTTTATAGCAAACTCGTTTTTGGTCAGTTCGTCTATCTGTATTCGCCTAATATTTAGATGTTCTTTGTATCGAAACACTATATCCACGACCATCTCTTCGCCCACATACAGATCTGTCTGCGATGCTGTAGCTGTGGCGAAAAGGTCGTCATCTATAGTAGATGCCTTTGGCTTACCAACTTTTAATCGCACAGTATCTGTCTGCTCTGTTTTGCCGTTTATCTGGACATCGTATGGTCCTATATCGCCACTTTGATTTGCCACAAACTGATATATCTTTGACTTGGTAGTAGTCATACCGCTGTTTGAGATGCTAGTAGAGACAGAGCTAGATGTGCCTATGACGGGCGATGATAAAATACTCTTGATATCTGGCAGCTTTATATCACTCCCAGTAGCTTTGATAGTCAGTGCTACTATGTCGCCTTTGGTTGCTGACGGTCTATCTGTGCTTATAGATATATTTGCTGTCAAAACTATAGGCAGTAGCAACACCGCTATAGCCTTACCAAGGGTTTTGAATATCTTGTCGTGGTTCATCGTCTGCTCCTTGTAGTGGTATCATCAAGGTATTTAGCCTTTTGTTTTCTAGTTTTTTTTGCCATCTTTTTTGCATTAACTTCTCTTTTTTGCCATCTTTTTTGGTAGATGACTTTTGTTTTTGATCTTTTTGTTTTTGGTCTTTGTCTTTGTCTTTTTGGTCTTTATCTTTGCTTTTTTGTTTTTGTTGTTTTTCTTTGTCTTGTTTTCCATCTTTGCCATCTTTTTTTTCTTTGCTATCTTTTTTTTCTTTGCTATCTTTTTTTTCTTT
>JAOZTH010000030.1:0-8416 GCA_029939245.1 Arcobacteraceae bacterium | reverse complement strand
ATCTTTTTTTTCTTTGCTATCTTTTTTTTCTTTGCTATCTTTTTTTTCTTTTTCTTTTTCTTTTTTTTGTTTCTCTTTATCGTTTTTGTTTTTGTTCTTGTCTTGTTTTTTTTCTTTATTATTTTTTTCGTTGTCTTGTTTTTTATTCTCTTTATTTTCTTTTTTATCTTCTTTTTGTTTATTTTCTAGCAAATCCAAGTTATACTTTGTCTCTTTGTCCTTTTTTAGCTTCAGTGCCTTTTTGTATGTCTGTATAGCCTTTTTGATCTCACCTGCTTTTGCATAGCTATTTGCCATATTGTGTAAGCTTTTGTGTGTTTGGGTTTTCATCTTTTTGTAGTGTTTTATCGCTTTTTGATAATCTTTTGTCCTATATGCTGTGTTGCCCATATTATAATACACCGTATCGTTTTTCGCTATTTTGCCCAGTGTCTGTCGCAATTTTTTTGTATCATTTGTATCCATATAGCCGTTTGCTTTGTGTTTGTGAAAGTCATCTATCACACCACCATAGACTAGCACTCCTATGCATATCATCATCAAAACTTTCATCTAAACCGTCCTACAAATGGTATCAAAAACAGCACGAGAGCTAACCCCAAAGGCACCTGATATAGATGAACATCTTGCTCTATAGTCTTCTCTTTTGTCTTTTTGAACTTTAGTTTTTTTCGTATATTGTCTACTAGTTGTTTGATATCATTTTTGTCGAAACTGTATTGCAAGTATGCTCCGCCACTATCACGGCTGAGAGCTTTTATCTTTTCATTTAGTGTTGATATGACTAGGTTGCCGTGTTTGTCTTTTTGTGCTTGGTTGCCCTCTTTTGGTATAGTGCCACCTGTTTTGGTGGCTACTGCGTATACAAATATCTTGATATTGTGTTTTTTGGCATATTTGAGCTCTTTGTCAAAATCCCGACCATCTGTGCCATCGGTAAATATGAGCAGTGCTTTGTTTTGGGTTTTGAGAATATTTTGTGCTACAAGCAGTTCATATATAGATGAGCCTTGTATAGATACAAACTTTTGGTTGATATTTTTCGCTAGATATTTCAAGCTTTCGTAGTCGCCAGTGGAGGCAGATATCAAAAATGCCTGTGAAGAAAATCCAAACAACGATATCTGTTCATCTTTTAAGTTGTCTAAAAATTCGCCAAACTTTAGCTTGCTAAACTCTAGCCTACTAGGATACACATCTTTGGTCTTCATAGAAGCCGATATATCAAATGCCACAGCTATGTGTGCTGTTTGTTGTGGGACTTTTATAGGTTTTTTGGAGATGACAGGCGAGCTTATGGCTACTATCAAAAAGATCAAGCTAGATATATGTATCCAAAAGTTTAGCTTTTTTTTGTTTGTGCCTACGGTCATATCTTTGAGCATCTTTTTGCTAAATAGTTGCTCCATATCAACTTTTGACCTATAGATCCATATCATAGGCAACACCAACGACAACAGCCAAAATGCTTGTGGATATAGCAGTTTCATATAGCTATATCCTCCATAGCTTCTAGCATATCTATAGCTTGTCTATGTTCTTTGACATCGTGACATCTTATGATAGAAGCACCGTTTTGCACTGCTTTTATATTTAAAGCTATGGTTCCGGGAAGTCTGTCGTGCACATCGCTAGGTGAGATATCGTTTATGATTGATTTGCGACTGACACCTACTAAAAGTTCTCGCCCAAACTTTTCAAAATGCTCTAGGTGCTTAAGTAGTGTCAAGTTTTGAGTGGAAGTCTTGCCAAATCCTATACCCACATCTAGCACTATATCTTTGATACCAAACTTCTCTGCGCTGGCTATGCGTGCTGTAAAAAACTGATCTATATCTAATATAACATCGTCATACACGAGATTGTCTTGCATAGTTTGTGGCGTTCCTTTCATGTGCATTATCACGGCTGTAGCATCGTGCTTGGCTATTAGTTGGGCTATGTTGTCGTCTCTTAGTCCTGTGATATCGTTGACTATCTCAAAGCCACACTCCAATGCATATCGCACTACAGCAGGATCGTAGCTATCTATACTGAGTGCTATTTTGTCATAAAGTTTCTGCTCATATATCTGTGTGATGAGACTATGGACTCTGTGCCACTCTTCTTGTGCTGATACTTTTGTGCTTCCAGGACGACTAGATACCGCTCCTATATCCACTATATCGGCTTTTTGGGTTATCATAGTTTCTATCTGTTCTATCGCTTCGTGCAAAGTGGTCTGGCTTTTGTCATAAAAGCTGTCGTCATTTATGTTTAAAACTCCCATGATCTTTGTCCGTCTGGGCTTGGTCGTTTTGTGTTGTGTCAGTTTGCTTGCAAGTTCTTTTAGCCCAAATGGCTGTGCCTTTAGCTTTGTGGACAATATCTCCAGCTGTCTATCGCTCCCCATAAGCACCACGTCATAAAACTGCTTATCACAAACTACAGCACCCTTGGGAGTGGCGACATCTGCTCCTACGCTTATGGCTTCTTGTTTAAGTATATTGACCGCACCACATACTATCTGTTTGATATATAGCATATTTGTGCCGCTCTTTTTTGCCATGATTTTAGCTCCTGCTTTGTCGCACCCTATGTGGTCAAATATCTTTTGTGGATTTGTGGCTTGTATCTTATATATTTGCACTTTTCTTTTCCATAAACAATGCCAGACAAAACCGACTAAGTATATTGATGGGTCTTGAGTTTAGCTCTAGCAACTTTATACTACTCTCGTATATATGCAATATTTTTTCAGCAACTTGTGTCTTTTGTTCAAACAAACTATCAGTTATGATACTTTTGACCTCCTCTTTGGTCGCTCTTTTGTTTGTCTGTAGCAAGTTGTATATTTGAGATATATCCATCCTGTGTATGTTTGTTTTTGTTCTTTGTGTGGGTTGTGAAGTTTTGTCATATACCACCTGTAGTCTCGATAGCACCGTGGGTATGAGAGCTGTTTTTAAGTTTGTTACGATGACAAATACTATGTTTTTGGGTGGTTCTTCTAGTATCTTTAGCAGTGAGTTTTGTGCTTGTATCTCATATTTATCAGCTATCAGGACTATGTATCTAGTAGTCTGTGTGCTTATATTTGCTTCTGTTATGACCTCTTTTGCTTGTTGGATCTTGAAGTTAGTTTTGTTGGGTTCTTGGTTTTTGACTATTTTATAGCTGTTTTTGGGCAAAATATTTCTCAGTTCAACCTCTTTTTGTGCTATATCTTTGGCAACCATGATATGCGAATAGTTCAACACAGGCAAATCTAATCCAGTTCAATATTGCCAAACATTGCGGCATCTATAGTCTTGTCTAGTAGCGAATATAGTTGCACTAGCTTTATATCTAGATATTTATCATCTTCATGAAAAGATATAGCACCTTGCTGATCTTTGTCCACTAACCACAAAAACGAACCTTCGTAAAACCGCTGAAGCGCAAAATTTTTGTGCTCTGTTCCACCAATATACCAAAACAAAAACCCACTAGGAAATGATATATTGAGCATATCTATGACAAGGTCTATATCTTCTTGTGATTTTATATCTTTTATAGAGCTACAAAACTTGTTGAAGTCATAAAACGGCAGATAAGGTCTGTATTTGCTGTTTAGTTTACCCAATACATAGTTGGCAAACCATTGTTGCCTATCATCTGTGATGACTAGCACAGAGTAGTTTTTTTGTATCACTTTTTTGAGAGTATTTGCTACTAGTGGAGTCCAGTCAAATTTTTTCTCTTCTAGCCATGACAGATCGGTAGAAATATCTTCTCGTATGGTATCTATAGTCCAGTTCAATAACTCTTGCATCTATCGTGCCAACTTATATATATCGTGCAAAGCCTGCACTGCTTTTGTGCTTTTGTCTTTGTCTATTATCATAGATATTTTTATCTCGCTTGTGCTTATTATCCTGATATTTATGCCACTATTTGCTAGTGCGGTAAATGCCTTGCTAGCTACTCCTGTGTTTGATTTCATACCTAGCCCCACTACGGATACTTTTGATATATTTTCGTTGTAGTCTATATATTTGCACTCATCTTTAAAATTTTTCATACAAATTTTTGTTTGACCTATCTGTGCAGTTGGCACAGTGAAGTCTAAGTCAGTTTTGCCATCTACTCCTACAGTTTGGACTATCATATCTACATTTATATCATCACAGGCTAGCTTTGAAAATATCTGTGCCGCTATGCCGGGTTGGTCTATAACTTTGTATATGCCTACTCTTATCTGATCATCATCTACGGCTATACCGCTTACTATTGGTTTTTCCACTATATTTTCCTCTCGTGTGATTGTCGTGCCTGTCGTCTGGGGTGTGAAACTACTTCTTGACACTAACTTAACATTTAATTTCTTTGCTAACTCTACCGAGCGACTTTGTAGCACTTTTGCGCCCAAACTAGACAACTCTAGCATCTCATCGTATGATATTTTCTCTAGTTTTCTAGCATTTGGCACTATCCTTGGATCTGTCGTATATATACCATCTACATCGGTATATATCTCGCATATATCTGCTCGTATACTTCCCGCTATAGCTACGGCAGTCAAGTCGCTACCGCCTCTGCCCAAAGTCGTGACTTTGTCATCGGCAAATCCTTGAAATCCTGCTACAACAGGTGTAATACTCTCTTTGAGAAGCTGTATAATATTTTTGTCATCTATGCTAACTATCTTTGCTATTGTGTGGTTGGAGTCTGTCGATATTCCTGCTCTCCGCCCACTTAATGATATAGCTTTTATGTTCATATTGTTTAGGCAAATAGACAACAAAGATGAGCTAACTCTCTCACCAGAGCTTAGCAACATGTCTATCTCTGCTGGATTTGGGTCTGCGGAGAAACTATTTGCTAGTGATATTAGCCTGTTTGTCTCGCCACTCATAGCCGATACTACCACCACTACATCATCGCCTTTGTCTTTATAGCTTTTGATGATATTGGCTACATTTTTGATATTTTTGACACTTCCCATGCTCGTGCCACCAAACTTCAACACTACGGTCACGACAGATAACCCTCGTTTCTAAAATAGTTCAAAACTTGTCTGTAGTTTGTCCTTTTAAATGTAGCAACATAGTCAAATATCTTTTTATATGGCACGAACTTGTAGCTTTGAAATTCTGGTTCGGCTGTATCTATATCTACCTTTGCTCCGCTGTTTAGCTTGACTAGATAATACTGTTGCTCCTGACCTATATAGTCGCCCATCTTGCCTACTATTTTTCGTGGGAAATCATATCTAACTTTTCTAGGAAACTTAGCTAGTATAGTGACATCGTTTGTGCCTATCTCTTCTAGTAGCTCTCTGTCCATAGCTTCTAGGTCGGTCTCTGTGGGTTCTATACCGCCTTGAGGAAACTGCCATGCCTTGATGGTCTTTTTCTTTGTCGTTATTCGTTTGGCTATCAACACTTCGCAAATATCTGGGTATCTTGACGATACTACAACTACGGCGACATTTGGTCTGTATAGCCTTTGCGGTTTGTCGCTGGTGGTTTTGTCTAAATTCATAACTTATTATATCAAATAATTATAAATTTTAATAAATTTTTGATATAATTTGACAAATATAGAAAAAGGATCAGCAGTGCTATATACCAAAAACTTCTATCATATCAAGTCAAATGACTATATATACAAAGCTTTACAAGAGGAAAAACAACACATAGGATACTATACTCAACACACACAAGAGACCAAACATATCAAACAATATTGCCACAATATCGCACAAAAACATATCGTAGTAGTCGGCATAGGTGGTAGTAGTCTGGGAGCAAAAGCTATATACGAGTTTCTAGATAGCTCCAGAAACTTCTCTAAAAAGTTGCATTTTTTAGAAACTACAGACCCACTGTCTATCAACAAAACACTACGGAACATACCACTAGAGGACAGCCACTTTTGTATCATCAGCAAGTCAGGCGACACCATAGAGACTATAGCCAACTTCAAATACCTTTTGTCGCTTTGTGTCATAGACCACACAAACAGCACCGTCATCACCCAACAGCACACAGCCTTGCACCGCTATGCTGCCACAAATGACACAAAAACATTTTTCATAGACGGCAACATAGGCGGTAGGTTTAGCGTGTTTAGTGTAGTAGGACTAGTGCCTCTAGCTATGGTAGGAGTAGATATAGACCAGCTACAAGTAGGCTCTGCCAAAGTTATAGATGGGTTTTTTGACAAAAAACGAGACGAGATAGTGAGCAAAGCTAGATTTCTAGTAGAAAACAAAAACAGATTCAATATCAATGTGCTGTTTTCATACTCTAGCGGACTAGAGAGTTTCAACAAATGGTATGTCCAGCTATGGGGCGAGTCGCTAGGCAAACTAAATATCAACGGCACCAGACAAGGGCTGACACCTGTAGGACTAGTAGGACCTATAGATCAGCATAGTTTTTTGCAGCTTATCATGGACGGCACCAGAGACAAGACCGTGACATTTGTCAAAGTTGACGACCCAAAAGACGACACCACCATACCAGATACTAGCCTAAAACATCTAAGCAGTGCAGATATATTAAATGGCATCAGCTTTGCTAAGCTCATAAACACCCAAGCAGATGCTACCATAAAAGCAGTCCAAGACAAGAGCGATATACCTTGCGATGTCATCACGATTACGACTGTAGATGAATACAACATAGCGAAACTTATGACTACATTTATGCTACTAGTATCGTGTATAGGTAAGTTTGTGCAGATAGATACATACGACCAACCAGGAGTAGAAAGTGGCAAAAAAATACTGAAAAAAATGTTATTAGCTAGAGACTGAAGGTGACCTTAAAACAAATATGTTATAATAGTGTCATAAAAAGTTTTCAACAATACAAGCAGCGACATACAGGTCGTCTATAGAAAACTGATAAATAAAAAGGAAAAATATGTTAGAAAAAAGCAAAGATGAGTTTATAAAAGCAAAAAAAGTGATACCAGGTGGTGTAGATAGTCCCGTGAGAAGTTTCGGCTCTGTAGGTGGCACACCGCCTTTTATATCACATGGAGCAGGGGCATATATGTTTGACATAGATGGCAACCGATATGTGGATTTTGTGCAAAGTTGGGGACCTTTGATATTTGGTCACTGCGATGAAGATATCCAAGACGAGGTGATAAAAGCAGTCAAACGAGGTCTATCGTTTGGCGCTCCTACAGTTGTAGAAACAGAACTTGCAAAAGAGATAGTCCAGATGTTTAGTTTCATAGACAAGGTGCGGTTTGTCAGTAGTGGCACAGAAGCGGTCATGAGTGCTATACGACTAGCTCGTGGTGTCACAAACAGAGACAACATAGTCAAATTTGACGGATGTTATCATGGACACAGTGATAGTTTGCTAGTATCTGCTGGTAGTGGTATGGCGACATTTGGCACACCTAGTAGCCCTGGAGTGCCTGCCGACCTTGTCAAGCATACGATACTTAGCGAATACAACAACATAGCTAAACTTGAAGAGTGCTTTGCCAACAACACCGACATAGCATGTATAGTAGTAGAACCCATAGCTGGCAATATGGGTCTAGTGCCTGCATCTAGTGAGTTTTTGCGAGCTTGCCGAGAGTTATGCGACCGACATGGAGCTATGCTGATATTTGATGAGGTTATGAGTGGATTTCGTGCTAGTTTGACAGGTGCTTGTGGCTTATATGACACTACACCAGATATAGTAACATGGGGCAAAGTCATAGGAGCAGGTATGCCAGTAGGTGCATTTGCCAGTAGTGAGAAAATTATGAACCAGCTTAGCCCAGATGGTCCTATATATCAAGCAGGAACCTTGAGTGGCAATCCAGTAGCCATGAGTGCTGGTCTAAAAAGTTTGCAGAAACTCAAAGCAGACAAAACTATATACGACAGGTTAAACCAAAAAGCCCAAAGACTAGTCAATGGGCTTAAAAAGATGGCAGACAAATACGATGTGCCACTACAAGTAAATACAAGAGGCAGTATGTTTGGATTTTTCTTTTGTGATACCGCCCCTGTAAATATGGCACAAGTCGGCAAGTGTGATTTTGATAGATTTAATATATTTTTCAACCATATGCTGACACACGGCTACTACTTTGCATGTAGTCAATACGAGACAGGCTTTATCAGCACCGCTATGAGCGATGACGATATAGACAGATGTATCGCTATGAGCGAAGAGGCATTTGCCATCATGTGCAAAGCTACACCAAAAACAAAGTAATATGACCAAAAGCACAAACCAAAATCCTGAACAGATAGCTCGTGATAAAATCGACCAAATGTTGGTCGATACTGGTTGGGTCGTGCAGTCAAAAAACGAAGTTGATCTAGGGGCAAATATCGGTGTCGCTATGAGAGAAAATCAAGCAGATACAAAGTTTGCTGATTATATTCTGTATGTTGACAGAAAGCCAGTAGGTGTGATAGAAGCCAAAAGAG
>JAOZTH010000029.1:14402-16516 GCA_029939245.1 Arcobacteraceae bacterium | reverse complement strand
AACCTATTCGGAACCCCGAAGCTTGCTTGGGGCCAAACATGCAAATCACTTCAAACATAAAACAACACAACCAAACATACAAACTACAACAACTTAACACTTAGCACTACTTTTACAGGAAACATTTCACTTCGTGAAAGCGATTCTCTTGTTTTGGTTTGTTTGTGATTGTTTTTGTTGTAACTAAACTTTCTATTTGTGCAAAGTCCAATATTTTTATGAGTTTTTCTTCTTTGGAACTTAATGTTCCGTCCGTTTGGACAAAGGCAGGAAACAAAGAATTTTCCAAATTTAACACTTTTAACCACATTTGTGACAAGCCTGAAGTTTTTTTAGATACAATAGTCATACTGGATTCCTTTTTGGGTTTTTAATTGTGGTATTATATCATAAAACAATAAGGTTTTCAGTGTTTTTGAGCTAAAAAATAACTAAATTATCAACTATTTAGGTAATTTGTAAGTGGCTCATAACTTTATAAAATTTGTAAATAATATGAAAAAAGATATATTATCTATAGATGATTTATTGATAAAATTGAAAGATATATAAAAATGATAAATTTACTAGTGAAGCTAAACATAGAGATAATTTTATTTGTAAAATCAATTCAAAGCATACAACATTTATCTCAAAAGGATATAATCCTACCGAGGGGCATCATATAATACCAATGTTTCAACAAAAAAATTATAATTTTAAGATAGATGATGTTCGTAATATTATTTCGTTGTGTGCAAATTGTCACAGAGAGATACACTCAGCAGATCATAAAGCAGATATATTAAATAGATTGTATGACTTAAATGAATATTATATGAAATCAAACAATATCCACATAAATGATTTGCACAAAATGTATATGTGTGTTTGATTGTGAAAATGTTTAAATCTATAAACTTCCAAAAATACAGCTCCATAAAGATAGGTGGTGCCCACGATGTGTTGATAATAGATGAGATAGGCAACTACAAAGAGTATCAAATCATAGGCGATGCAAACAATCTTTTGATATCGCCCCGCCCAAAACCTATGGCAAAGCTGGGCGATAGCTTCAAGTATATCAAACAAAACGGAGACTCTCTCACAGTAGGCGGTGCTATAAGTAGTGGCAAGCTAAACACATATGCGAAAAACCACGACATAGGTGGCTTTGAGTTTATGGCAGCATTGCCCGGCTGTGTGGGTGGGCTGGTCGCTATGAATGCAGGGCTGAAGCAGTTTGAGATATTTGATATTATCCATAAAGTAAATATAGACGGTCAAGTTTTAGATAAAAACGATATAATACACGATTATCGTTATACTGATATATCTGGTGTGATATATGAAGTGGTGTTTGGGACAACAAAAGGCTACGATATAGACAAGACGGCTATGTTTAAAGCCATGAGAGCAAACCAACCTACCACACCTAGTGCTGGAAGTTGTTTTAAAAATCCTGCTAGCTATAGTGCTGGCTATCTCATAGAGCAAGTTGGGCTAAAAGGCTTCCGTATAGGTGGTATGGCATATAGCCAGATACATGCCAACTTTTTGGTCAATATGGGCGGTGGTGTATATCATGATGCGATGGAGCTTATAAAGATGGCACAACAAAAGGTCAAAGAGCAGTTTGATATAAAGTTAGAATTGGAGATACAGATAATATGATAGAAGATATCAAAAAAAAGATACAGCAGATGATAGAGAAACAAGATTTACAAAAACAAAAGATACTAAAGGAGAAAAAAGATGTCAAAATATGATGCACTGTTTGAAGACGAAGATGATATATTTGGAGGCACACCGCTGTCCAAATTTTATGATATAGCCCACCAATCAAGCGACGATATAGTTAAATCACAGTTTGAGTTTATGGCAAAGAAGTTTGCAGCACTTGAGATGGAGCTAGTCAAGCGCACAAGCGATAGTGAGGTAGAAAAGCTACTAAACATAGCAAAACACGACAACTCAAAAGAGCTAAACAACAAAGCTAAAAGTTTATTGATAGAATGGACAGGCGATATAGTCATGAGACTTGATAGTTAATGTTAAACAAAGTCAAACAAACTATGGAGATGTTTGTCAAGCAGTGTGATGATACCCATGTTTTGAACCTATACAATCAAATA
>JAOZTH010000029.1:0-14302 GCA_029939245.1 Arcobacteraceae bacterium | reverse complement strand
CTTACACTTATGGACAAAGAGGTAGCATATACAGTCTCAAGTGCAGTTACGGCTCTAAGCATAGGAGAGATGATAGATATAGAACTGTCAAAATCATTTAACACAAACCAGCAGTCATATATGGATATGATAGACAAAAAGACAGCCTCACTTTTAGAAGCATCTACAAAAAGTGCAGCGATAATATCTGGTAAAAATACAAAAAATTTTGCTACATACGGCAAGTCTCTGGGGCTTTGCTTTCAGATAGTCGATGATATTTTGGATATAACACAAGATAGCGAAACTCTAGGCAAACCTGCTATGAACGACTTCAAAGAAGGCAAGACTACATTGTCTTATATGCTTTTGTATGATGAGTTGTCAGACGATGACAAGACAAAACTACGGTCATATTTCAAAAAAGAGTTAAGCACAGATGAGCTAAACTGGATAAAAGAGAATATAAAAAAGCACAGTATCATAGACAAAACTAGGCAAATAGCAAAAAATCTAGCAAAAGATGGACTAAATGCCATAAAACACGAGCAAAATAAAAAACTTTTTGATATAATACAAGATATTTTAAATAGGGAGAGATGATGAATATAGACAAGGTAATAGCAGGATTTTTTATAATACTGGCGATGACGGTAAATTTTGGGTTTTTTTATGGTGATATGGGAGATATAGAACTACATAGCAAATACGAACTTTTTGCTGCGATTGTAGTCAATATTATAGCCACACTTTTGAAGCTAGGCGACAGGACACAGATGGGCTCTGTGCTACTAGCTACATCGCTGGTAGCCGTGATACAGCTAGTCATAGCAGCATCGGTATGGACGATATTTGGCTACGAGACTATAAGTCGTGAGATGTTTGGTATAGTGATAGCTCTAAGCGGTGGGGCATTGCTAGCAAATATCACATCTGTAGTGCTATATGTCAGCGAGACAGTGAAGTCCAAGCGATAATATATGAACGATAGCGCCCTATGGCTAGTGCTTCACAAGATGAAGTTGCCAAGTTTAGCGATAGTGATATCTTATACTGTATCTATAGTGGGACTTTTGCTGATAGATGGTATAGATAACAACGGCGAAATATATCATATGAGTATATTTGATGCATTTTATTTTGTGACATATACGGCGTCTACTATAGGTTTTGGTGAGCATCCTTTTGAGTTTACTTATTATCAGCGACTTTGGGCTAGTGCCATGATATACATATCTGTTGTATCGTGGTTTTATGCTATAGGGACTTTGGTTAGTTTGCTCCAAGACAAGCTTTTTATATCGCAGATACGACAATATAGATTTAAAAAGCAAGTAGATAATTTAAGACAAAAGTTTATAATAGTCCTAGGCTACAACTATGTTACAAGTGAGATTATAAAGATTATCAACGACTCAGACTATAGAGTAGTAGTGATAGAAAACGATGACAACAAAGTAAATGAGCTAATACTAGAAGGCTTCACTCCTCATGTGCCAGTGCTTCGAGCAAACTCCTATGACTCACAGACTTTGGAGATAGCTGGAGTTACATCTATGTTTTGCAAAGCTTTGGTCACTTTATACAAAAGTGATGCTTTAAATTTACGGATATCAGTAGCAGCAAAGATGCTAAACCCAAATATCACGATAGCAGCCAAATCAACCACAAAAAACCACACAGAAAATCTAAAAGACCTAGATGTAGAGGTGGTGGAAAATCCATTTAAGATCATAGCTTCACAGATAAACTCAGCTTTAAAAGCACCAAACATACTCAAGCTAGAGAGGTGGATATACAAGATAGGTAAGCTAAATGACAGTTTGCCTACACTTCCACAGGGTAGATATATCGTATGTGGTTATGGCAGATTTGGTCATGAGATATACAAAGTGTTTAAAAAAAACAAAATAGAAGCTATATTTATAGAACTAGAAGAGCCAAAGACAAAACCAGACATAGATATAATATATGGCAACAGTGATGACAAAATCGTCCTAAAAGCTGCAGGTATAGACAAATCTGTAGCGATCATCGCAGGCACACAGGACGATACCATAAACATATCTATCTTAAGAACAGCAAAAAAGTTAAACCCAAATATAGTCACTATAGCTAGAGAAAATCATATAGAGGATTTTTCGATATTTAACAATGCAAATATAGATGAGATATTTATGCCGTCTAAAATACTTATAAATAAAACGACAAATGCCCTCACAAAACCATCAGCGGACAAGTTTATCAAATACATACGAAACCAAGATGAACAGTGGGGACAAAAGCTAGTCAAAGAGCTGGTGCAAAATATAGGTGAAGACCCACAACTGTATCTGTTGCCATTGACCGAAAAGAGAGCCATAGCAGTGCTAGGAGAGCTCAAAACCACTGCCTTGCAGTTGTCTGTGTTTAAAACATCTTTGTCAAATTATCATCAAGAGAACAACATCATAGCGCTCATGATATACAACAGCTCAACAAAAAAAGAGATAGTGCTACCATCGTGGGATACATATATAGAAAAGCAAGACAAGATACTTTTTGCTTGTGATGAGTATAGCAAAAATGAGATAAAATATATAGCAAACAATATTTTCGAGCTACACTATGCTATGACAGGTGAAGAGAAAAGATATTTGCCTTTTTTAAGAAAAAGCTAATATGCCACACATAGTTTTGGTATTGTTGCTTTCTAGCTTGGTTGCCGCTGGACTTTTATCAAATAGTGAAGATAAGTTTATATCACAAAAAGAATATGGACAAATGTTATACAAAAACCCACGAGGTATAGGCTGTCATATATGCCATGGCAAAAAAGGTCAAGGCATAGTCATAGTCAAATACAAGCACAAAAACAAGATAAAAACTATTAGAACTTATGATATGCGAAAGATAAGTTATAAAAGATTTAAAATCGCCACAAATAAAAAAAGCGACAACAAAAATATCATGCCGGAGTATTTTCTAAACGAAGACGAGATAAAGTCTATATACTACTTCTTAACTCACAAATAATCTAGCCATCTTGATAGTTGTGTTTGTTCTTGTTTTAAAGTAGTAGATGGTCCGTGTCCGGGGTGTATGTCGTAGTCTTTTGTCCATGTCAATATCTTTTGGATACTTTTTTTCATATCCTCACTGCTGGAAAATGGAAAATCAGACCTGCCTATGCTACCACGAAATAGAAAATCCCCACTAAACAGCTGGTCATCTATAGCTATACAGCTATTACCCGGTGTATGACCGCTAAAATGATGAAAAATTATATCTATGTTTTCTATAGTTATGGTCTCATCTGGTCCGACTTGAAACCCAGCTTTGCTAGGCGGTGTGCCATAGCCAAACGGGTCGTTTTCTAGCATAAAGCAGTCATCTACGGGACAATATATAGGAGCATTTAGTTTGCGACTTAGCTCTTGGTTTGACCATACATGGTCAAAGTGTCCGTGTGTGTTTAATATAGCTTTGGTGTTGGTAGTGTTGGCTAGCACCCACGAGACAGCATCTATACCCGGATCTATAACTATATCAAAGTTTTCAAAACGAACTATATAACAGTTGGTCTCATAGTCGCCCATAGGTTTGCTTATGATTTTCATATATAGTCTTTATTTTGTGCTTAATGTATCTAGCAATTTTTTGTCTTGAAGCACTTTTGCAGTTCCTCTAGCTACTGCTAGAAGCGGTTCATCGCATAGCTTGGCTTTGAGCTTGATATGCTTTTTGATATATAGATCAAACCCTCTAAGCAGTGAGCCTCCGCCTGTGAGTATTATACCATTTTCTATAATATCACCAGCTAGATCTGGCGGAATTTCATCCAATACTGCCCTGATAGATACAGTAATCTCACGAAGTGGCTCTGCCAGTGCTGTCGCCATATCTATGCTTGTAATACTTTTTTCTATGAGCAATCCACCGCCATCTCTACCTTTGACGATCGCACTTTGAGTTTGAATAGGATATGCAGAACCTATTGCCATCTTTAGTTTTTCTGCTGTTTGTTCTCCTATATATAAGTTATGTTTGAGACGAATATAATCTATGATAGCCTTGTCAAATCTATCTCCGCCTACTCTTGTAGAGTTGCACACTATCTGTCCGCCTAGCGATGTCACACCTATCTCAGTGGTACCTCCACCTATATCTACGACCATATTGCCAGTGGATGAGTGTATAGGTATGCCAGCCCCTAGTGCGGCCGCCATAGGTTCTTCTACTAAAAATACATCTCTAGCTCCTGCACTATATGCGGCATCTCTCACTGCCCGTCTCTCTACACCTGTGATACCGTGCGGTATACATATAGCTATACGAGGTCTTATGAGACTTGATCTTTTGTGAGCTTTTTCTATAAAATATCTTATCATCTTCTCTGTTGTTTCAAAGTCAGCTATGACTCCGTCTCTAAGTGGACGAATTAGTTTCATATCTCGTGGAATCTTACCTGCCATATTTTTTGCTTGTTTTCCTATAGCTAAAACTTTTTGTTCACCATATTTTTTGTATTTGACAACCACTACCGATGGTTCGTTTATGATTATACCTTTGTCTTTGATAGATACCAAAGTATTTGCCGTGCCTAAATCGATAGCCATATCCGTAGAGAATAGCCCTAGAAAGTTATCAAGTATCATATTTATTTTTCCTTTTTTTATAAAAAATCACATTATTAAATTATTATTTTACTACATTTTATAATAATTAGATAAAATTAACAAATATTTTGGGAGTTTTTATGGAAAAAGGTGGAATTGTAATAACATTTTCAAATATTTCTAGTTCAAAATCATACAACTTGTCTGCATTTATACAAAAATTTTTGTTGTATATAGCTATGACAGTATTGATAGTTTTGGCATCTGTGTTTTTCTTTTTGTCATATTTGGACAACAAAGTAGATGAGCTAACTAGACAAAACGAAATACAAAAGCAAAATATAGATCAAAAGAAAAAGGAGTTTGAAAAACTAGACGATACTTTGGAAGATTTGAAAACGATTGTAGGTATAAATACGGACGATATGGAACTCGTCATAAAAGAAGCGACACTTAAAAATCTAACAACAGTGCAAAAAAACCAAATGCTGCATATTATACCTAGCGGTTCGCCTATAAAATATAGTGTCGTATCCTCGCCGTTTGGCTACAGAAAGCACCCAATATATAAGGCAAAAAAGTTTCACAACGGTATAGACCTAGTAGCTCCGTCAAACACTCCTATATATGCCACAGCAGATGGAGTAGTAAAATATGTGCAAAATAAAAATCAAGGAGGATATGGTAGGCGGATAATCATGGTGCATAACTTTGGTTTTGAGACGGCTTTTGGACATCTAAAGCGAGCATCTGTAAAAGTAGGGGACTTTATAAAAAAGGGTGCACTGATAGGATTTAGCGGTAACTCAGGGCGAAGCACTGGACCGCACTTGCATTATGAGATATTGCATGCAAAGCGACTGTTAAATCCATATGCATTTATGAAGTGGGATATAGAAAATTATGAAAGTTTATTTAAAAACGAAAGGAAAGTAAAATGGGATTCCTTAATTGGGATATTAGACAGGCAAAACAAGATGGTCAGTCTAACAACGATACAAAAAAACAGGCAAACAGGCAAGCAGGTAAACAAACAAGTCAACAAATATTGACAAAAAAGGAGAATACAATTATGTTTAAAAAAGAACAACAACAAAAACCACAACTAGGATCTAGCGGATCTACTATCATAGCAGAAGGCGCTTTGATAAAAGGTGGCATAGACTCAGCAGGATCGGTGATAATAAATGGTAAATTTGAAGGCAAAGTAGTGGTGGCACAGACTCTCACTATAGGTAAAAAGGGCGAAGTGCTAGGCGAAGTAAAGTGCAAAAATCTAGTAGTAAATGGTCTTTTAGATGGTATTGCATATGCAAGTGATGTTCACATACTAGATATAGGACAGATATTTGGCAAGATGGAATACGAACGGCTAGAGATAGACAAAAACGGCACATTTGAAGGTGAAGGCAAGAAAAAGAACTCTAGCTACAAGATCAAATACAATGCAAAAATAGCAAGACAGCCAGCAAAAGAGGATATCATAGTTGAGAGTTAGTATATTTGTTGTTTTATTTTTTTGTATTGGGCTAAATGCTACCACTGCTATAAAAAAGCCGTGGGTTAGTGGTGAGTCATTTTTGTGGTTTTTAAAGCGACACAATATATCAAAAGATTTGTATTTTAACCTACCACCAACAGATAAAGAGTTATGTGCAGAGATTATCGCAAACAGCAAATACACAGTCCTAGCAGATGGCAACAATATCAAACAGATATTGATACCCATAAGTCACAAGATGCAAATACATATAAGAAAAGAAAAGATAGGACACTCTATAGATTTCATAGCTATAAACTCAAAAAATATACACAAACAAGTGCTTGTAACTTTAAGTTCAAGTATCTATAAAGATATGTATGACAAAACCAAAGACAGGACTTTAGGTGGCAATCTGGTATCAATATTTGGTAGACAAATGTTTAAAATAATGCAAAAAGGCGACAAGATAGCTATAAGCTATACACAGACTATCAAAGACGGCAGAATATTGGGCTCACCTACTATCATATCTGCCATGGTAGAGGTAAACAAAAATGCATATTTTAGGTTTAGAAATCCATACGATGAGCAGTATTACAATAAAAAAGGACAAACCACATCTAACTTTTTTCTCAAAGTTCCTCTAAGATACAACAGGATCTCAAGTCCATTTTCATATAGGCGGTTTCACCCTATATTGAAAAAATACAGAGCTCACCATGGTATAGACTACGCAGCTCCACGAGGAAGGCAAATACATGCCTCTGGAGATGGCAAAGTCATATTTAGAGGGCGGAAAGGCGGATATGGCAAGACTATCATCATACAACACAAGCACGGCTACAAAACCTTATATGCTCATATGAGAGGATTTAGAAAAGGTATAAGAAGTGGAAAGATGGTATCGCAAGGAGCAGTTATAGGATATGTAGGAAGCACTGGACGAAGCACTGGACCACACCTTCATTTTGGCTTGTATAGTGGGAGCAAAGCTATAAATCCAAACAGAGTGGTGCGAAAAGCTTTGAAAACAAAACTCAAAGGCAAAGAGAAGAAGCTATTTGATGCTTTTGTAAACAAAGAACTAGATGAGATACGTTTGATATCTGTGTCAAATCCAAGCTACATACCACACGATAATATAAGCAGTAGTTGCTACAGGGACAAATCATGAGATATAGTGAGATATTTATAGCCACGACCAAGGAAACACCAGCAGACGCTGTGTTGCCATCGCATAGGTATCTACTACAAGCAGGGTTTGTCTGTAGCACAGGCTCTGGACTATACGACTATCTACCACTAGGCAAGATGGTGCTAGATAATATCAAAAATATTGTCAAAAAACATATGGACAAAGCAAAAGCAAACGAGATATCTTTAAGCTTTGTAACACCGCTGAAACTATGGCAAAAAAGTGGTAGAGTAGATGATATGGGTCAAGAGATGTTGAAGTTCAAAGACAGACACCAAAACGACTTTGTGCTAAGTCCTACAAACGAAGAAGCAGTCGTAACCATGGTCAAAGGTAGGATCAAAAGCTACAAAAATTTGCCAGTAAATCTGTATCAGATCAACACAAAATTTAGAGATGAGGTTCGCCCACGATTTGGCATATTGAGAGCTAGAGAGTTTTTGATGAAAGATGCTTATTCGTTTAGTGATAGTCCGGAGTGCTTGCAACAGCAGTTTGATATCATGGAGCATACATACAAAGATATTTTGAGCGATATGGGACTACAATACAAAGTAGTCAAAGCAGACAGCGGAGCTATAGGAGGCGATGGTAGCCGTGAGTTTCATATCGTAGCAAATAGTGGCGAAGATACTATAGTAGTGTGTAGCGACTGTGAGTTTGGAGCAAATATAGAGACTATAGACTACATAGACGACGATACAAACGACAAACCATACAGCGAGTTAGAGACTATGGATATAGAGCAAAAGTGTAGTTGCGGTGGTAAGCTAGTGTTTAAAAAAGGCATAGAAGTAGGGCATATATTTCAGCTAAAAGACAAATACTCCAAAGCACTGGATGCTACATTTTTGGATAAAGATGGCAAACAACAGCACTATATGATGGGTTGTTATGGTATGGGTATCAGTAGGATCATAGCCGCCGCTATAGAACAAAACCACGACAACCGCGGTGCAATATGGCCTATAAACTTAGCACCATACAAAGTGTGTATCATAGTATCAAACGGCAAAGACGAAACCCAACAAAACACAGCTACAGATATAGCACAAGAGCTAGAAAATGCAGGCATATCAAATATCATAGACGATAGAATCAAAGAGCGATTTGGATTTAAGATGTCGGACTTTGAGCTTATAGGCTACCCATATGCTATAGTCGTAGGCAAAAACATAGCAGATGGCAAAGTGGAGATAGTGCAGAGAAAAACTTTGGAAAAATCTATATGTGGTATAGATGAGATACTAGAAACTATAGAAAAGCTACTATCATAGCCTATGACTGTCGTCTCTGGGCTATCTCTTTGTAAAATCCTCTGCCTACTTCTCTTTGCCTTTTGTGCATACTAGGACTGGCTACTTTTTCGCCAGCTAGCTGACCACATGCCGCCATGATATCCAACCCCTTTGACTGTCGTATGCTACAAAATATACCTTTGCTTAATACATAAAACTTAAACCGCTCCATAGCCTTCTGTGTGGGTCGTTCATATATCGATCCGGGGTATGGATTGAAATATATCAAATTTACTTTTGCATCTATACCAGAAAGCAACACAGACAACTTTTTGGCATCTTCTATGTCGTCATTTTTGTCTTTGATGACAAGATACTCAAACAATATTTTCTTTCGTCTATCTACTGGAAACTTCTTGACTGCATCTATGATAGACTTTATGTTGTATGCTTTGTTTAGTGGGACCAACTCATCTCGCAAATCATCGCTAACCGCATGGAGCGATATAGCTAGCTGGACTCCTGTGTTTAACTCACCTAGCTTTAGTATGTTTGGTGTCAAACCGCTAGTAGATACTGTCTGTCGCCTATGAGCTATATCTAGTCCATAGCTATCGGCTATGATATCCACTGCTTTGGTCAAGTTATCAAAGTTGTCAAGCGGTTCGCCCATACCCATATATACTATGTTTACCATCTTTTTCTCACCCAACCGCATATGCTCTTTCATACGAACAACTTGTGCTACTATCTCACCAGCAGTCAAATCTCTAGTCCAGCCAGCCTCACCAGTCTTGCAAAAGCTACAAGCCATCTTGCAGCCTACTTGTGTAGATATACAAAATGTTATTTGCTCGCTTCTTATGACTCGTTGTTTGACTTCATCGACCTTTTTTTCTGCCATGATCAATGCCACCGACTCTACTACTAGCCCATCTTTTAGCTGGGCTAAAAATTTGATAGTGTTGTCGCTAGATATTTGACTGTCTATCATGACAACCGTGTCTAGACTATAGCTGTGCCGAAGTTTTCTACACTCTTGGACAGATATATTTGACATATTATTGAAGTTGGGTTTGTATTTTTTGTATATCCAGTTGTATAACTGTTTGGCTTTGAACTTGGGCGTGAGAACTTGCTCTAGTTCGCTCAAACTATAGCTGTAGAAGCTATCCATCTATCATATCTTTGAACAAATATTTGTGACTATCTGGCAGGGCATCGTGTATGCTATATGCTAACTCTCGCATCTCCCATAGTGCCGCCTTGTCAGTCCGCAGAGAGAGAAAATTTTGCAGGCTTCTGGCATTGATAGACCATGTCAGCTCTGTCTTGTAAGATTCTGGCATACAATACTTTGCTCGGTCGTTTGATATACCACTATCCAAAACCACCCTCAAGTTTTCTAGTGCCTTTAGACTCATATCATCTACCATATCATCGCCAGTAGCGACTAGGTATTTAGAAGCTCTATCGTCAAACACGACAAATGGCTTCTCCTCTTTTAGCTCTTTGATAGTGTATCTGCTACTTTTTACACTCAAGCTGGCTATGCGGTGTCTAGCTAACTCTTGTAAGCATGCACGACTTATGCCGCTTATATAAAAGGTATAAAACAAGTGTTCTAAAGTGGAGCTGTGTTTGAACTTGTTGCCCACACGGTCTATGAGACTCAAGTCTTTACGGCCTCCGTGGTCGCTGTTGTCGAAACTTTGCCAACATGTCCGTATAGCCGTAGCTGTGATATCTAGGGCTGTGTTTTGTAGTAGTGTGATTTTCATAACATATTGTATCGCAAAAATCTTAATAAACTTCAGAAACTTTAGATAAAATACCAAAAAGGAAAAATTTGGAACAACTTATACAAGACTGGGGCTATATAGTGCTGTTTGGCTACTCATTTGGTGGTGGGTTTTTTGCCCTAGCAGTCGCTGGTGTGCTAAGCTTCGGCGGAGAGCTAAACATATATACGACTATAGTCGTAGCACTGACGGCGAACTTCATAGGAGATCAGTTTTTGTTTATGCTAGCAAAAAACAACAAACCATATGCAAAAAAGTTGATGAAAAACCACCAACGAAAGATAGCATACTCACACTTGCTTATGCGAAAATACGGTCCAGCTGTGATACTACTACAAAAATACATATATGGTGTCAAAACTCTAGTGCCACTGGCTATGGGCTTGACCAAATACGATACTAAGAAGTTTGCTGTATATAACTTCATAGGGGCAGTGATATGGGCTGTGGTGATAGGAACTCTAGCTTATGTATTGGGCGAACTTGTCTATACTTATGTGGATGATTTCAAGACTTATGGACTGGCATTTATCGTCATATTGCTTGTATCTGTAGCATATATGTTTAGAAAGATATAGAGGCAAATATATGATATTAAGCTGGAACGAGATAAAAAGTAGAGCGATAAGTTTCTCAAAAGAGTGGCAAGACGAAGCAAGAGAACATGCCGAAGCTCAGAGCTTCTGGAATGATTTTTTTGATATATTTGGCATAAGTCGCAAGAGAATAGCATCGTTTGAAGAGCCTGTCAAAAAGCTAGGCGACAAGCGAGGTCGTATAGATCTGTTTTGGAAAGGCACACTGCTAGTAGAACACAAATCCAAAGGCAAAGACTTAGACAAGGCATACACCCAAGCACTTGACTATTTTCCAGGACTCAAAGAACATGAACTTCCACGATATATTTTAGTGTCTGATTTTGATATATTTAGGCTATATGACTTAGAGGATGACCAGCTCCACGAGTTTAACATAAAAGATCTATATAAAAACATAGCACTATTTGGCTTCATGGCAGGATATACCAAACACAAAGTAGTAGAAGAAGACCCTGTAAATATAAAAGCAGCACAGCTTATGGGTCATCTACACGATGAGCTCAAACTCACTGGATATAGCGGTCATGCTTTGGAGCTACTACTGGTGCGACTTTTGTTTTTGCAGTTTGCTGAGGACTCAAATATATTTGAAAAAGACCTATTTACTAGATATTTAGAACAACGAACACAAAAAGATGGCAGTGATGTAGGAGCGAAACTCACAGAACTTTTTCAAGTGCTAAACACTCCAGAAGACAAAAGGCTCAAAACAAGAGACGAAAGCTTGTCAAACTTTCCATATACAAACGGTAGATTGTTTGAAGAGTTTTTGCCTATACCTGCCTTTGATACCAAGACCAGAGAGATATTGCTGACAGGGTGCTATATAGACTGGTCAAAGATATCTCCAGCTATATTTGGCTCACTTTTCCAAGCCATCATGGACAAAAGCCACAGGAGAAATTTAGGAGCTCACTACACGAGCGAAGCAAATATACTCAAGCTCATCCGACCTTTGTTTTTGGATGATTTGTATACAAAACTTGACAAGATAAAGAAAAACAAGACAAAACTACAAGAGTTTCACAAAGAGCTATCTACATTGAACTTCTTTGATCCTGCTTGTGGTAGTGGCAACTTTCTCATCATAGCATATAGAGAATTGCGGATTTTAGAACTAGAGATATTGAAGATATTATACAAAGAAAATGTTTTGGACATAGAATCTATCGTATGGTGCGATGTCGACCAATTTCATGGGATTGAACTAGAGGAGTTTCCAGCTCAGATAGCCAGTGTGGCTATGTGGCTTATCGACCACCAGATGAATATGAAAATAAGCGAGCATTTTGGGCGATATTTTGCCAGACTTCCACTAGACAAATCGGCAAACATAGTGCACGGCAACTCTCTACAGATAAACTGGCAAGATGTAGTCAGCAAAGATAAGTTGTCTTATATACTTGGCAATCCGCCGTTTATAGGTTCACGACTACAAAACAAAGAACAAAAAGCAGATATGAAGCAAATTTTTACCAAAGTCAAAGGCTTGGGAGACTTAGATTATGTGACAGCTTGGTATCTAAAAGCCTCTCAATATATACAAAATACACGGATTAGGTCCGCTTTTGTATCTACCAACTCTATATCGCAAGGTTTGCAACCGAGTATATTGTGGAGCTTATTGTTAAAAACTTATAATATAAAAATACACTTCGCCCATCAGACATTTGACTGGAGCAACGAAGCCAAACACAATGCCGCCGTCCATGTTGTTATAATTGGTTTTGCCAACTGGGACACAGAGCATAAAAAGATATATGAATACGAAAATATAAAAGCAGAAGCACACGAAAAGATAGTGAAAAATATCAATCCATATTTAGTAGAAGGCGATGATATAGTAGTCATAAAACATACAAAACCTATCTGCGATATTCCTGAGATGAATTTTGGAAATATGCCAGCAGATGGCGGTAAATTTTTATTTACCAAAGAGGAGATGGAAGCATTTATCAAGATAGAGCCACAGAGCCTAAAATTTTTTAGAAGCTTGGTATCAGCTAGAGAGTTTCTAAACAACAAAGAAAGATTTTGTTTGTGGCTAGAAGATATAAGTCCAAAAGAGTTGAGAGAACTCACACACATAAAAGCACTTGTCGGGGAGGTCAAGGCGATCAGGACAATATCGTCTCGCCCACATTTAGCAGATATACCGCACCTTTTTGCTCAAATTACACAGCCAAAAGATGTTGATTTTATAGCTATTCCTCGTGTTTCATCTGAAAATAGAGCATATATACCTATGGGCTTTTTTGATAAAAATTATATCGTAAGCGATACAATGCTTTTGATACCAAATGCTACTTTATATGACTTTGGACAGCTGACATCTGCTATGCATATGGCTTGGGTGAAATATACCTGTGGAAGATTGAAAAGTGATTATAGATATTCAAAAGATTTAGTATACAACAACTACCCATTTCCTACAAAAACAAGCGACAAAAACAAACAAACAGTAGAACAAAAAGCAAAAGCCGTGCTAGACACTAGAGCCTTGTATATAGATAGTAGTTTAGCAGATCTATACGACCCACTATCTATGCCACCGAAACTAAAAAAAGCACACAAAGAGCTAGACAAAGCAGTAGATAGATGCTATGGCAACAAAGTGTTTAAAAACGACAAGGATAGGATAGAATTTTTGTTTGAATTGTATGAGGAGTATTTGGATGCATGAGATAATAGAAAAAATAGACAGAATAAGAAATATCTACAGCAAAAATAGCCAGTTTGCTTCTATAATAGAATCTTACAACAATAGTGGATTGAGTGCTTTTTTTAAGCAACAGCAAAAACTTTCCAGCTTTTCAAGCTCTATTGCTATCCCAACACTTGAAATGTCTGGATTGCAAAATATACATAAGCTAAACAGCCAAATAGGCACTATGACTAATCTTTTCAATAATAAAGGTATGAATAAATTCTTTGAAAAACAACAAGGAATTTCAAAGTTGATAGATTTTTCAAGTCATCCATTTGCTCAAAAATCCGAAGAGTTGCGTAGAATATTTGAACCAATCATCAAACAAAATCAATTTTTGGCTGAACAATTTGATAGTTTACCAAAAATAGATAAATCTTTTGTAGATAATTTTAATAAGTTCGAAAAAAACTTAAAACCTATAGAGTTTGACAAAGAGTTTTTTGATTTAGATAATGTAGATTCTATTGTGATACAGAAAGATATAGAAACAATAAACAATAAATAATCAATAAAAAAAATTTAACTAAAGAAGATATATCTTTAATTGTAGCAATATTGAGTTTTATGCTTACACTTGCTATGTATTTATTTCCAAACAATCAACAACAAACAATACATCAAACAATAAATATTAGAAGGAACCACAAAAATTTTAAGGTGACCTAAAGCAATAGCTAGTGAGATATCTAATGAAGTTA
>JAOZTH010000028.1 GCA_029939245.1 Arcobacteraceae bacterium | reverse complement strand
TATTTGAAACTTTAAACAAAATATGATAAAATATGCCATGATAGTAGATATTCACAACCATACAAGCAGATGCAACCATGCCACAGGGAACATGGAAAGCTATATAAAACAAGCCATAAAACAGGGTATAGACATGTATGGATTTAGTTGTCATGCACCTATCAAACAAGACATAGACCCAGACAATCGTATGTCTACTGACGATATACACGACTACCTAAACGATATAAAAACTCTAAAAGAAAAGTACAAAGATGATATAATCATCACTAGCGGATTTGAGGTTGATTATATGATGGGCGATTATATCTACGATGAAGTTTTGAACTCACCTGTGGATTATCTCATAGGTTCGGTGCATTTCATACCACAATCCAGCGACAAATACTCACTTTTCAATCCCAAATTTTGGGGCTTTGACAACCCAGAGTTTATAAATCAATACGAAAAAAAAAACATAGACGAGATATGGCAAAACTATTTTGACAGTATAGAACAGATGGCAAAGACAAAAAAGTTTGATATAGTAGGACACTTGGATCTCATCAAGATATTTGGATTTGTCCCAGAGCGTGACCCACGAGATATAGCACAAAAAGCTCTAAGGCAGATAAAGCTATCTGATATGACTGTAGAGATAAACGGTGCAGGACTTCGCAAACCTATAGGCGAACAATACCCCAGTCGTGATTTGTTGCAGATCTGCTTTGATATGGATATACCTATCACATTTGGTAGCGATGCACACAAGACTGCCGATATAAACAGCGGATATGATATATGTGTGAAACTAGCTAGAGATATAGGATATACACAGGCAGTCTATCATGAAAACAGACAAAAAAAGTTTATAGAAATTTAAAGGAAAAATATGGAAATAGTATCAAACAGATTGTTGAGGATTGTAGGAGCATTGGTCAAGTTGATAGGATATATATTTCATCTTGTGTTGCCAAAATATAGGTTCCAGATACCAGCACAAAGCGACCCACTGATACCAAATGACAAAACCCCAACTATACCAAAGATATTGTGGCAGACAAACTATACAGACATGGTTAGTTTGCCAGTGTATGCGAACTATCTGCTCAACAGAGTTTTCTCTTTGGGATATAAGTATAGATATAGCTCAAATGAGCAGTGCCTAGAGTTTATAAAAAGCCACGGCGACAGCGAAACTATAGAAGCCTACAAATCACTCAAAGATGGTGCTAGCAAGGCGGACTTCTGGCGGATGTTTGTGCTAGACAAGATAGGTGGAGTGTATCTCGATATAGACGGTCATTTTGTATGGCCTCTTGCTCGTATCATAGGCGATATTGATACGAAAGAGATGTTTGTGGTGCCTCGTAGAGATATATATACCAACTATTTTTTAGCTAGCAAGCCAGGTAGTGCCATACTACAAAAGGCCATAGCTATAGCCATAGCAAATATCCAAGCAGCCAAAAGTGGCGATGATAAAAAGCTATCTGTATATAAACTCACAGGACCAGCTACTATAGTCCAAGCCATAGGCGATCAAAAGGTATATGCCAAAATATACAAAAAGGTGTGCATTCAAGGCAACTTGACAAACGAACATTTCCAATACATAGACAAAAAAAACGGCAAATGGATACACACAAAAAGTGAAGATATATTACAAAACGGAGATGATAAATGATAAAAAAACTTCTTTTTAGCTTTGCTATAATCATAGCACTGCTACTAGGCTACGATGTATGGAATATGCGGATCAACAACAACTTCGGTGTCATAACAGCCGGCAAGGTATATAAATCTGGAGCTATCCATGCAGATGATATAGGCGAATATATAAGCAAATACGGCATCAAGACAGTCATAGACCTACGAGACACACAAAACCAAAAGACCAACAGAGTAGAGGAAAAAAAGGCGATAGACAAGATAGACGGCACCAGGTATGTCAATATCACATCACCACAAGTCCCGACCAAAGAAAACTTGAAACTGTTTTATGAAGTGCTGGACGAGCCGTCAAACTATCCTGTGTTGATACACTGCTACCATGGATTGGGACGAACCATGCTATACACTGCTTTGTATAGGATAGAATACGAAAACTACACAAACGAAGATGCCAGATGGCTCACTCGTCCGTATCCTATAGAATCGTTTTTGCACAACAGTAGCTTCTCCAAAGGCAGAGAAAAGGGCAAGTTTTTGATAGATTATGTTAAACGAGACCAAGGCGACAAAGCTACTATCAACACTATGCGGTAGAGATGTTTTGTGTTGCATCACGGCTCTAGCTATCTTATAAATTTTTGTGGTCATATCTATGAGATGTAGAGGTTTTGTAGATAACCTTTTGCACAAAAATAGATTTAATCTTGATTTTACAAAAAATTTGGACTTGATTAAAGAAAATTTAGATATAATTACCAAAAAAGGATATATATGCCCATAGACAATGATTATTTTAAAAATAAACAGCAAAGCAACAACGATAGCGGAGGTTATCAACCACCGTTTCAACCACCAGAATTTTTCAACAAATTCTCAAGCTTAGGAGGTATAGGCTATGTGATAATAGGCTTGATAGTGCTACTCATATTTGCCAAACCATTTGTGATAATAGAATCAGGCGAAGTCGGTATCAAAGTGACTACTGGTAAATACGAGCCACAGCCACTGACACCTGGATTTCATCTGTATATACCAGTAGTGCAAAAGGTTATCACAGTAGATACAAAAGTCCGGCTCATCAACTACAAAGAGGTAGAAGAGGCGACAGCTAGAGACAGTGGTATCAAAACATATCGTGCTATCAATATACTGGACTCTAGAGGTTTGCCTGTCTCTATTGAGCTAACTGTCCAATACAAGCTAGACCCACACAAAGCACCAAAAACTATAGCCAACTGGGGACTGTCTTGGGAAGAAAAGATAGTCAATCCAGTAGTGCGAAATATCGTGCGAAATATCGTAGGAAGTTACAATGCCGAAGACCTACCTATGAAACGAAACGAGATAGCAGTGCTGATAGAAGATGGTGTGAGAGCTAAAATCGAAGCAAATGCTGACAAGCCTGTAAGCATAGAGTCGGTGCAACTTCGTGAGATAGTTTTACCAACCAAAATCAAAGAACAGATAGAAAAGGTCCAGATAGCCAACCAAGAAGCCGAGAGAGTCAAATACGAAGTCCAGCGAGCCAAACAAGAAGCTGAGAAAAAAGCAGCTTTAGCTCAAGGTGAAGCAGACAAAAACCGTATAGAAGCACAAGGTCGTGCCGATGCTGTAGCTATAGAAGCCGAAGCTCAAGCTAAGGCAAATATACTGGTAGCCGACTCACTCACGCCAAAACTTCTACAGATGCAACAAATAGCAGTGCAGGGTAAATTTAACGAGGCATTGAAGACAAACAAAGATGCCAAGATATTTCTAACCCCCGGAGGAAGCACACCAAATATATGGGTAGATAGCAAAAGCAACAGACAAAATGCTGTAATCTCACAGCCACAATAGATGACGACAGGAGTATAAGATGACAAAAAATATTTGGCTAGCCATAAGCACTATAACACTGATAATATTTATTATTTTATGTATATATTTTAAGTGTGGTATCAAAGACCAAGAGCCAGTCTCACAAGAGACAATACAAGATGTAGTAAACGAGATGTTTGACGATATAGGCAAAGCAAAAGCAGAAAAACCAGCGAAAGTAAAAGCAGAACCGAAGAAGCCACAAGTAGCCCAGCCAAACTACATAGAGATACTCAGCAAAAAGATTATCAAATTTCAGACAAACTCTACAAAGATGGACGACACTAGTATTGCTGATAGCATAGTGAGCATACTCAAGAAAGACAAAAGTATATCATTGACTATCACTGGGCATACTGATAGCGATGGAAGCGACAAATACAACAAAAATTTAGCACAAAAAAGAGCAGATAGTATCAAAAATTACTTAGTTCAAAATAGCATAGATGAGAGTAGAATTGTCACCAAAAGCCGAGGCGAACTCACCCCTACAGTAGGCAACGACACAGAAGAAAACAAAGCAAAAAACAGGCGAGTAGAATTTATAGGAACCAAAATATGACACAACTAGCTATGGATATGGCTATATGCCTGATGATAGCTACGGTATTGGGTGCGGTGATAGGATTTCTCATAGCAAAAATATTTTTCTGTGATGAGATTATCTCAGATGAGCATATCACAGACGAACACAAACCACACTTGATAAGCGAGCCAGAGCGAACCGCTGACAACCTCAAATATATATATGGTATAGGCACAAATATAGAGCAAACTCTCAACGACCACGGAGTGCATTATTTCAGTCAAATAGCATCGTGGGACAAAAAAAACCTGCTATGGATAGATAAATACCTAGATGTGTTCAAAGGCAGAGCAGTGCGAGACAACTGGGTAGGACAAGCCAAGAAGTTATCAAAAGGCAAAGACACACCATTTAGCGAAAAAGTCAAAAGTGGCGAGATACCAGAATACGACGAATAACTATGTGTGAGCTGTCAAATACTATAGCCGATGATATATTGCTCAAAGATATATTGATAAACTGTAGAACTATTGCTATAGTCGGCTGTAGTCCAGACGAAACAAAAGACAGCCACAAGGTAGCCGCCTATCTACAAGCACAAGGCTACAAAATAGTCCCAATATATCCAAAAAATGACGAAATACTGGGAGAAAAAGTTTATAGGTCTTTGAGTGATATACCTTTCAAAATTGATTTGGTAGATATATTTAGAAAACCCAAAGTGATAGCCGATGTAGTAGACAAATGTATAAAGCGAGGCGATATATATGCAGTATGGTCGCAAATAGGACTAGTGAACAATGATGCTATGCTAAAGGCAAGAAAGCATGATATGAAAACAGTGCAAAACTTATGCACAAAACTAGAACACAGGAGACTGTTGTGACATATGTTATAGTGCACATATTGCATATATTTTCAGTGTTTATCTATGCTGGATTTTTATTTACTGACAATTTGATATTGATGAAAATGCAAAAAGCTCTCACTATAGAAAAATACATAGAAACCAGACAGCTATTTGCTAGATATACCAAAGCTTTGGTGCCAAAGGCTTTGGTAGTAGCAGTAGCTAGTGGGTCCTATCTGTTTTATACCAACATAGGCGACATTGGTGGTAGTTTGTCAAACTTCCAGATATTGTTACTGATCAAAGCTGCACTAGGTGGTTGGCTTGGGTTGAGAGGTGTGTCTCAAGTGTTTTTTGGTATCCAGCCACTAGTGTTCAAGAGTCATAGATTTCCATTTGTTTTGGTAGTCATGGTGATACTTTTGTCGCAGCTTATGTTTGTGGTTTAGTTTGTTGCAACTCCTGCACACTGTTTGCCACCTCTTGGGCATCTGTCCTTATATGTAAATACTCTCCAAAATATATATCCACTTTGGTATTTGCTATCTTTCGCACCTCTTTGCCAGCTCTTGAAAACCTGTCTTGATACAATCCATCTATAAAAAACGGCAAGATTTTCGCATTTGTGACATCTTTGCATGCTATTTCGTAGCCCTTTTTAAAGCTCTGTAGCTCCCCTGTCTTGCTAAGTCCTCCCTCTGGAAACAGAGCTACAGTCTTGCCATTTTCTATCGCCACTCCTATAGCAGACAGTGCTTGTTTGTTTTTCCTCGCAGATATGGCGATACACCCAAAAAGTTTCATGACAGGCTTGAGATACCATTTGTCATAATACTCTTGATCTACTACATAGATGATATTAGCAGGATATGCTATCTGTAGCACAGCCCAATCAAGATACGATATATGGTTGCCCAACAACAATGTGCCAGTGTCTAGTCGCTGGGTCGGCAAACCATGCACCGTGACACGGTATCGAAGCAGGACAAAAAACTTCAACACAAACCGACCAAATTCGCCAGATAAATTGTGTGCAAAATATATCGCCATAGCTACAGCGACCACGAAACATATATCAAAAAGTAGCTCACTACTAAACTCAAAATACCCAAACACAGCAGAGACACACAAAAATCCCAACATAAATATATTTTGTATGAAGTTGTTGCCCGATAGCACTTTGCCTAAGTTTTTTATATCGGTGTGTCGTTGGATAAGTGAGTTTAGAGGCACTATAAACACTCCAGCAAAAAATCCAAAGCATAGCAATGTCACAGCTAGACCAAATATAGTGTCGATACTAGGCACGACATATATAGACACTGCTAACCCAACAGCACCAAACGGCACAGAGCCTGTCTGTATAAAATATTTACCTATCTTTGCGGCATATATGGAGCCTGCTATTATACCTACACCGCTTATAGCCAGTAGTCCTTGAGCTACTATGGTGTTTGTGATGTGCAGGTTGGTCTTGATGTATTCGCCAAATATCGCCACGACTACTTGCGATATACCCCAAAATACGCCCAATCCTATGATACTAGTGTATATGATGGGCTTTTGAAATATGAAGTTAAAATTCTCTTTGAAATACGATAGAGTGATGTATTTTTTGACACTAAACTTGAGTGTGTTGTCTTTTGTTTTGTCTTTTGCTTGTCTCACTAGCTTACAGGCAAACCAATACTCCGCTAGACTTGCTAATATGAGCAGATAGCCCAGTGGAGCTATGGCTTGCAATATCTGTGTGGTATCGTGAAAGTCATCATGCACTATGTTTTCAAACAGCACAGAATACAACACAGAACCCAAAAGTATAGATACTATAGTGACCGCTTGCACCAAGCTGTTTCCTGCTGTGATATGCTCGTCTCCTCCTAGCTGTTTGATGAGTCCGTATTTTGCAGGTGAGTATATGGCACTTTGTGCGGCTAGGACAAATGTGAGACCAAAAGAGAACCAAAACAGACCCATATAGTAGCTGATGAGTATAAACACAGTGATAACCACAGCAAAAGCGGAAGCGTATTTGATGATGATAGTCTTGTCAAATCTATCGCTCAAAAAGCCAGCAGGAGTAAACAAAAATAGAAACGGCAAAAGTATCAAAGCATTGACGATAGAGGTCAAGACGATGAGCTGTGAGGACTCATATACTTTAAATATTGTGTTTTGTAATATAATTTTATGACCCAAATCGGTCATGGCATTTAGGCATATTATCACAGTGTATGAAAAGAAGCCGGATATTTTAAAAAGTTTAATCATAGCACAATTTTACCAAATTTTGCTGAAAGTTAGCAAGATTAAGTTTAATACGATAAAATTACTCACATTTTGTGCCAATAGTGGCATGATTTGAAATTACCTATCAAGGAGGTCAATATGGCTTTAGATTTGGACATAAAACAAAACATAGTCTCGCAGTTCCAAAGAGACGAAAACGACACAGGCTCACCAGAGGTGCAAATAGCGATACTCACCAAACAAATCAAGGTGCTAACAGAACATTTGCAAACAAACCACAAAGACCACTCAAGTAGGCTTGGACTTTTGAAAATGGTTGGCAAAAGAAAACGACTCTTAAAATACCTCAGGGCAAAAAACTACGAGAAATTTACTTCTATAGTTTCGCAGCTTGGTATAAGAGCAAAGTAAGTAGATATGACAATAGACGACAAAACTATTGACAAGCTAGCTCGTCTTTGTCATCTACATATAGACGACAAAGACAAGCACGCACTTGCAGTAGAGCTAGAAGAGATAGTGCAGTTTGTCAACAATCTTGACGATATAGATGTATCTCATGTCCACTCCACTTTTACTACGATCAAAGGCGGACTTACACTTCGTAGCGATGATGTAGTATCAAACCCTGATTTTGGAGCGAAGCTTCTAGCCAATGCCCCCAAGTCAGATGATGGCTACTTTATAGTGCCAAATATACTTTAATGTTATCTATAGGGCATCTCTAAAAACCTCTATACTCATAGTTTTAGGTTGTTTTGTATTTCATCATCTTTTTTTGTTGATTTCTTTGATACTAAATAAGACTATTATTGCTAAAAGTAAGACACCGTAAACTATAAAAAAATCTTTGATACCAAAATATTTTACAAATGGGTGTGATATGATAGGAGAAAAAAACTGCCCTATAAACAATGCACTTGTGAGGTATCCTGAGGATTTGATTCTTTTTGTTTGATGGGCTACACTCAACATCCAAGTAGTGATATTTGCCATCAAAATTCCACCACCAAATCCCATAATAGACGAAGTGACAAAAAAATAATGCACATCTGCAACATTTCCTATAAGGATAAAACCAATAGCTATGATAGCCATCCCTATGAGATATATCCTACTAAACTCAAAATGCTTTTTCAGTTTTGCAAAACTCAAAGCCCCTATGGCGTTGAATATAAATGCTGTAGCTATGATACTTCCTGTCAAAGTTCCACTAGCTTCAAACACATTTATTATCAAAAATGGCATTTGTGTAGGTAATATATAAAATACCAACATCAAACAAAATGCCAAAAGATATATATACCAAAGGTTATGATCTAGCAGATGCTCGTCATCTTCTTGATTTTCAATATTATTTGAATACTTTTGTAAATATCTCAAAACAAATATCAAAACAACAACTCCCAAACTATATATCAAAAAAGGATATCTCCAGTTAATATCAGATAAATAACCGCCACCCATGATAAATACAATACCACCAATAGATATAAAGGCACTTTGCAATCCCATAAATCTATGTCTAGCTTCATTTTTGAAATAATCACCGATCAGCGATGTGTTGACTATCATCAAGATAGCGATAGAGATACCAAAGAAAAATCTAGATATCAATATCTCATATATAGTATCTAGATAAAAACCAGCAGTGCCAAACAAACTAAACACAATCAACGCAACAATAGCGGATTGTTTTTTGCCAAATTTATAGACAAAATGTCCTAAAACTGGTGCAAATATCGCAATAGCAAGTGAGGGTAGTGTTATCATGAGCCTTGAAAGTAGTTCTATGTTTTCTATATCTTGAAAAATAGCACCAAGTTGTGGTAGCATCGTGACTATTGCTACATTTGACATCATGGTCAAGCTTGACAATAACAATAAAGTTAGTTTGGTTTTTGGTTTTATTATTTTCATTTTTTATCTATTCTTTCTCTTTGTATGGTGCCTTGACAATATCTTTTAAAGATGCTGCTTACTCCACTTTGCCTACTTCATAAAATTTTCTAAAAAACCTATCTATGGGATTTATCATCTTATATATAGCCGGCACTACCAACAAAGTCAATACCATAGAGCTGATAAGCCCACCTATGATAGATATAGACATAGGAGCTTTTGTCTCGCTACCCAGCCCAGAGCCCAGAGCCAGTGGCAACATAGCAAATATCATGGCAACAGTAGTCATGAGTATGGGTCTTAACCTTTTTTCGCCAGCTTCTAGCAAGGCATCGTCCGTGTTTTTGCCGTTTTGTATAGCTTCATTTGCAAAATCCACGAGTAGGACTGCATTTTTGCCGACCATACCCATAAGCAGCATAAACCCTATCATCACAAACAAACTAAACTGCAATCCGCTTAGATATAAAGCTAGCAAAACACCTATGATACTAAGCGGAAGTGCAATCATGATGATGATAGGTTGTATCAAAGATTCGTATAAAACCGCTAGTATGATAAACATCAGTACCACAGACAATCCAAGAGCCACAGCAAATGCATCTGCTGTCTTGCCCATCTCCTCTGCAAATCCAGTAAAACGATAAGAGACACCATCTGGCATCAGGTTGTCTATCTCATCTTTTGTATATGCCAAAGCTCCGCCCAAGTCCAGACCAAACAGATCGGCATATATCGTGACTTGTCTTTGTCTATCAAAATGATATATAGTAGCAAGTGATTTTGACTGTTTAAACTCCACTAAACCATCGAGATATACTAGCTGACCGTTTTTTGCTCGAAGTTGTATCTTTCGTATATCTTCTATACGAGATCTTTGGTCGTCGTCTAGTCGTAGTGTGATATTGTATTGTTTACCTTTATCTTCAAAATAGCTTATCTCAAGATCACTTGAAAATGCGATATTTATAGCCTGTGCTATTTGTGAAGCGGTTATGCCCAATCTGTTTGCACTTTCTCTTGCTATGACTATATCAATCTGTGGTTTGCCATCGTCTAAGTTGGTGTCTATATCCATAAAGCCCGGCTTTTTTGCTAGATATGAGGTCAGGTTTTTTGTAGCTATCTGTAGCTGGTCAAACGAATCTGACTTCAGCACCACTTGATATGGCACAGAGACACCGGCACCTTTTATGGTTGGTATAGCGGCTACAGTGATAAACAGCTTGTCTTTGTATTTTGCTAGCTCTCCTCGTAGATTTTGGATGATTTGCTCTTGGGTTATCTCTCTTTGAGCTCTGTCTAGTAGCTTTACATATATGAGGGATTTGTGTTTTTCTTGTGATGTCGTGTAGCCTACTGTCATGGTAGTATAATCCACATTTGGATTTTGTCGGACAAACTTCTCTACTGCTTTTGACTCTTTGATCATCTGTTGTAGTGATATACCTGCATCTGCTTTGAGCTTGATCTCAAACTCTGCTTTGTCTTCTTTGGGTATGAAGTCCATACCTATCATAGGAAACAGACTTAAAGACCCTATAAATATAGCCACCACCAACACTAGAGTCAATATCTTAAATCTCAGGACAAGTTTCAATATCTTGACATAAGCTTTCTCAAGTGCTACAAAAAATGGTTCTGTTTTGTCATAAAAGCGACTATGCCCTTTGTGTAAAATTCTAGCACTAAAAGAGGGTATAAATGTCAATGCTATAGTATATGAGATGATCACAGCAAAGCCCACAGTCATGGCAAACGACTCAAAAAATTTGCCGACTATTCCACCCATAAAAGAGACAGGCACAAACACAGCTAGTAGCATAGCAGATATGGCAAGTATGGCAAATGCCATCTCCTTTGTGCCTTCATATGCTGCTTGAAACTTAGTCGCACCGGCCTCTAGCTTTTTGTAGATATTTTCTATGACGACTATAGCATCGTCTATGATGATACCTATAGCTAGTGTAAGTCCTATGAGTGTCATCTTGTTAAGGTCATATCCCATATAGTCCATCAAGGCAAATGTGCCAGCGATAGAGGAGGGTATAGACAAAGCAGATACAAATGTGATAGTCCAGTTTCGTAAAAACATAAACACTATGAATATAGCCAGAAATGCCCCATACACCAAGTCAAACTTCACATCATCTAAAGAATGCACGATATGTGGAGCTGTGTCGTTTAGCACTTGAACTCCATAGTCATCGCCAGCCATAGCTTTGAGAGACGGCACTACTGCTTTGACATTTTGAACTATATCTATAGTATTTGTGCCAGATATCTTTTGAACTTCTAGCATGACACCCTGTGCTCCATCATAGGAGGCATAACTTTTTGCATCGCTTAGACTATCTAGGACTGTGGCTATATCTTTTAGCTTGGTGCTGTTTTTTATCTTGATATCTTTTAGCTCCTCTAAGTTGAGGACATCGCTTTGGACTTTGATGGTAAATTCGTTGTTTTTAGTGATAAGCTTACCACTACCTAGCTTTTGGTTTTCTGCTTTTATGATAGCATTTAGCTCTGCGATAGTTATATCAAATTTGTTTAACAGTCTTATATCTGGATATATCTTTATCTCTCTATCTTTGTAGCCTATGATATTGATAGCACCCACTCCGTTTATCTTTTGGAGTTTTGGCTTGATCTTTTCATCGGCAAACATCATAAGCTCTTTTATATTTTCTTTTTTTGCAGTCAAAAACAGATTGATGACCGATGCTCCACCAATATCAAGTTTGCTAACCAGCGGTGTCTTGGCATTTGATGGCAAAATCACAGCCGACACTTTGTCTCGCACATCGTTTGTGGCTTCATCTATGTTTCGGCTTAGAAAAAATTGTACCATGACTACACTGATACCATCACTAGAAGTGGAGGTAATACTATCTATACCGCCTATTTTTGATATCGCTTCTTCTATCTTGTCTGTCACTTGTGATTCTACTGTGCTTGATTGAGCTGCTGGATATACTGTCTTTATAGTCACCATAGGTAAGTCAATATTTGGAAAAAGTGCCGATGGCATACTTTTGAAGCTCATAAGCCCAAATATCACCAATGTAAGTGCATACATCAAGGTCATGATCGGTCTGTTTATCGCTAGTTTATACATCTTTTATCTCCTCAATCGTCTCTCTTGTTATTATTTTTCCAAGTTCTATTAGCTCATATGCTCTGTCGAACTCATAAAATCCACAAGCATTATTTGGAATACCTATGACTATATCTGGCATATATCCTGCCATTTTTGATTCTAATATAGCATTTTGCATGATATCTATAGTTCTACCCATGATACCAAACATACCCATATTCTCGTAGCTGGTTTTTTGCTCTTTTGTTATTAACTGTCCTGCTTTTTGAGAAATCTCAAAAAATATTTTTTTCATATTTGTTTGCTGTTTTTTCTCCTTTTGTTTCATATCTATTTTGTATTTTTTTGTGTTCATAGCATTTAGACTTACTGCGATTGTCAAATCAGTAGAGTCTGATATAGTAGGTGCGATAGGTAGTGGATTTAAAACTCCGCCATCTATCAAGTATCGTCCATCTATCTCTTTGGGTGTTAGTATGCTAGGTATAGCTACAGAAGCTCTCACAGCATCCAACAGCTTTCCTTTTTGCATCCATACCTCTTTTTGCTTCATGATATCTGTAGCTACAGCAGTAAAAGATATAGGCAAATCTTCGATCATAATATCACCTATCATATCTTTTATGATATCAAATACTTTATCTCCTCGTATGATGCCTTTACCAGTCAATGAAAAATCAACCAGCTTTACCACATCAAACATATCAAGAGTGAGAACCCATCTCTTAAACTCCTCTAGTTTGCCACAAGCATACAAAGCCCCTATCAATGCTCCCATAGATGAACCACAAATAGAACCTATCTCGTATCCTTGTTTTTTAAGCTCCTCTATAGCTCCAATATGAGCATATCCTCTAGCACCGCCACTACCCAAAACCAATGATATTGTTTGTTTGTACATCTCTATCCTTTTAAATTACATTGTCGTCTGTAGTTTCAGCAAAACTACACCAAAGATGATAAGCAACACTCCAGATATTTTCATAACATTCATATTTTCACCAAATATCAGCCAACCCAACAACACTACCAAAGCAGTGCCGACTGCCGCCCATATCGCATATGCTGTGCCTATATCTAGCTTTTGAATCGCAAAATATATTAGCACAAATGACAATATATAGCATACCACTATCACCACACTCCAAAAGTATGTATGCCCTATGGAGGCTTGTTTGATAGACAAAGTGCCAGCAACTTCGAAAAGTATGGCAAATATCAAATATATCCAGTGCATTATTTGCCTACTTTTTGGATATAACCATCGCCAAACAGTCCTGTCACAAAATCTTTTGTCGCGACTTCCGCCCTCATCTTTCTGTTGCTACTAGAAGCAGATGGATATATTTTTGATATTTTGCCTTCGTGTGTCGTGCCATCTCCATCTACTTTGTATTTGAAAGTTTGACCTATTTTGACTATTTTCCAATACTTTTGGTCAAACTCCAACACAAGTTTCCTAGCAGTTTTGCTCTGTATTTTAAAGGCTGTTTTGACCATCTGTCCGCTTACAACATCGCCTACCTCTACAAGTTTATCGTATATTATACCATCAAACGGTGCTTTTAGCACGGTTTTGTCCAGTAGCGACCGCTGGTATCTTAGCTGTGCTTTGGCTGTCTCGTATTTGAAAGCATATTTGTCAAACTCAAATTTTGATACGATATTTTTCACCTTTTTTTGTCTATCATAATCAATCTTTGCATATTTCAAAGCAGTTCTCGCCACTTGCAAAGCACTTTTGAGGTCTTCGTCTTTTAATACAGCTAACTTTTCGCCTTTTTTTACTTCCGCTGTAGTATCTACAAATATCTTCTCTATAGTCCCACTACTACTAAAAGCCAGGCTAGCATCTTGTTTTGCTTGCACGGTAAATGTCGCATATATCTGCGCAGCTTCTAAACTACTAGCAACTATCAATATACCTACAAATCCTATTATCCATCTTTTCATCTTATTCCTTTTATATATTTATCGTCTTATCCAGCACTATCAACAGCAGATATATTATACTTAGGTATCCATTTATCGTGAAAAATGCTTTGTCTATCTTCTTAAAATCTTTTGACACTATGTAGTGTTCAGCTCCTAGCATAACCGCACTTAACACCACAGCCACATACCCAAACACACCAACACCACTAGATATACTAAACAGTAGCCAAAATGCCACAGCAACTATATGAAAAACTCTCGATATAACCATACTTTTTGCAAAACCATATCTCGATGGTATGGAGTGGAGCTTTAACCTTTTGTCTGTGTCCATATCTTGCATAGAATACAACACATCAAACCCAGCTACCCAAAACACCACACCTAGACCTAGATATATAGACCAAGCAGTGATAGTTTCACTCACTGCTACGACACCTGCTATTGGTGCAAATCCTAGCGAGATACCCAGCACTATGTGTGCCATATAGCTAAATCGTTTGAGATAAGAGTATCCACCAATAACTAGAAGTATAGGAAAGCTAAGTTTAAATGCCAAACTATTGATGAGGTATGCCACAAACACAAAAGCTATGGCATTTGATATTATAAACACCATCATAGGTGCTTTTGCTATCCGCCCATCGACACTAGGGCGAGAGGATGTCCTGTCGTTTTGACTATCTATATCTGTATCTATATATCTGTTGAAACTCATAGCGAAGTTTCGTGCAGTGATGGCAGATAAACTTCCCAACACAAAAAGTTGCCAACCAAACCAACCACCGGAGCCAACTATCATAGCTATAAATATAAACGGCAAGGCAAACACAGAGTGCTGCAACATCACTAATTCGCTGAAATTTTTAACTTTTTTTATCATATTGCTATTTTAACCAAATAATATTAAACTTTATACGATAAAATGATAAAAATAAAAAAAAAGGAAAAATATGAATAAAATATTGTTGTTTGTAGTGGTTGCGTTTTTTGTAGTAGGTTGTGGAGATAAGTCAAACCAAACCAAAGATACGACACAAGCAAAGCAAGCGGTTGAGACAAAAGACACAGTGGTGCTACAGACCACACAAGGTGATATCACTATAGTTTTATTGCCAAAAGTTGCTCCCAAAGCAGTGGAAAATTTCAAAGGTCTAATAGCCAAAGGATATTATGATGGTTTGATATTTCACAGAATCATCAAAAACTTTATGGTCCAAGGCGGAGACCCCACAGGCACAGGAGCTGGTGGCACATCTATATGGGGCAAACCATTTGCCGATGAATTTGACTCCAAAACTATGTTTGACAAGCCGGGTATATTAGCTATGGCAAATGCAGGTCCTGCCACAAACGGTAGCCAGTTTTTCATCACTACTATAGCTACTCCGTGGCTAAACGGCAAGCACACGATATTTGGCTATGTGACAAAAGATAGCTACAAAGTAGTCAAAAAACTAGAAAATGTCCAGACAAGCAAACCAGGCGACCGACCAGTAGTAGAACAAAAGATAGTCAAAGCAAAAGCTTTATAGAAATATTTGTGCCTTAGATATTTTCAGTCTCTAGGGCATATTGGACACTTTGTGTAGCATGTATATGCAAAGTGTCAAATACTTTTATGTTTAAGACGACATCTAAAAGCTTCTATACTCATAGTTTCTAGTTGCCCGTTCCTATTCTAGTATTTGTCGGACGATCAGCCTTCTCCAAAGAGTTTCGTCTCCCCAAATTCTTTAATCCACATTTCTCCTGAGATCTCTGGCATTAAACTTTTATATCTACCATAGTTAAATATTCTAATATCCTCAAATGATTTTAGTTTTTCTTTATTTTTTGTTATATTTAAAATATTTGATGAATTTCTAGCAGGTTCATGAGAATAGATCAACATTCGTTCCGCTGTGTCAATTAATTTATTCCATGCTTTATCATCACTATTGTTTTCGTTATAAATTCTACCAACATATATTTGGATATTTTTAGAATCTTCATTGTACTCCCAACCCTCTTTGGCTATTCGTTTAGCAAAAGTTTGTTCCTGAACCTTACCAATATACAACAATACATTTGTTCCATAAACAGGATGATAACCATATATTTGATAAATACCATAATCCATTGTTTCATCATTCAATTTTGAATCTTTTGTTGAATAATTATATTCAATATCATTAAATCCAATATCTTCTAAGTTGTATGAACCTTCCCATTGTATTTTTATATCTGTAATTTTATTAATATATTTTTTCATTTTTTCATTTCCTTTATTTTCTTATTTGATAGAACATTTCAGCCCTACACATTTCGTATCTTTTAAATCCATAGTTCATACTCTCATTTTAAGCCCAATTTGCTTTATTTTTTCTTCGCTCAGTTCCATATAATTTATTCTTTTATGTTCTTGATAAAATATACACATGACAAGTTTTTTTATAAACCAAATTTGATATTTCAGATAAATATCAATCATTTTTATTGCTAATAACAAATTTATTTGATGTTTGTTTTCTAGGCCTAACTATTTATTATACATCATTTATGTTGTTTTACGGCCTTGTGCTGTACTCTCTGTGAGAAATATAGCACACAAAACAACACAAATATATCGCCCATCAAGCTAGAGAGT
>JAOZTH010000089.1 GCA_029939245.1 Arcobacteraceae bacterium | reverse complement strand
AGACAAAACAATATTATATTGCTACAAAGAAAAGGTGATATTGTAGAGACTATATAAGGATATATTGATAGGATAAATAGCAAATTTAAGTTTTTTATGGTATTTTAATCAAAAAAAGGAAAAAGATGTTAAATCTGTTTATATTTTTGTATGTTGTGTATATCATCATATCTTTGGCGACTGCTTATTTGCAGATAGGTTTCGTAGCCAAACGAAAAAAGCAAAAACCAGCGATACTAGATGAAAAAGAGTTTGAAAAAGCAGGGGACTATACTATACAGACACAGAAGCTGTCTATCATCACGACTGTGTTGGATATAGCTATGCTACTGTTTTGGTTGGGCTTGGGTCTAGTGTGGCTAGACGGTATGTTTGCCGACTTTGTATCGTGGCAAAAGGCAGTGCTGTTTGTCGATAGTTTCATACTGATAAACTGGGTCATAGCTTTGCCGTTTTCGCTTTATAGCGTATTTGTGCTAGACAAACAATACGGCTTTTCAAATATGACTGCAGGGCTATATATCAAAGACACACTCAAAACTGGAGTGTTGTTTCTAGTGTTTGGTAGTGCGGTCGTAGCGGTCGTAGCTGTGATAGTCGAGAGCTTTGAGCTATGGTGGATATATGGCTTTATTTTTTTGTTTGGTGTGGTGGTGCTGATCAATATGCTCTATCCTATCATCCGTGACAAGATGTTTGACAAGTTTGAAAAGCTAGCAGACAAGGAGCTTGAAACAAAGATAAACTCTCTACTAGAAAAAGTAGGCTTCAGATCAAGCGGAGTATTCAGTGTAGATGCATCAAAACGAGACAACAGGTTAAATGCCTACTTTGGTGGGTTAGGTAGCACCAAACGAGTTGTTTTATACGATACATTGATAAGCAAACTAACACACGATGAACTACTAGCAGTGTTAGGGCATGAGCTAGGACACTTCAAAAACGGCGATGTGTTGAAAAACATAGGTATCATGGGGGCGATACTTTTTGCTTTTTTTGCGATATTTGGCAATATGACTTCAGCTGTGTTTAGCACACTAGGGCTAGCCAGCGATGCTTCCTCTATCATCGTGCTGTTTATGATATTTTCTCCGGCTATGTCGTTTTTTCTCATGCCACTCATATCGTATATCAGCCGACACAATGAATACAATGCAGACAAATTTGGCAGCGATCTAAGTAGCAAAGATGACCTCATATCTGCTTTGTTAAAGCTGGTTCGCGAAAACAGGTCTTTTCCGTTTTCTCATGCTTGGTATGTGTTTTTCTATTATTCTCATCCGCCATTGTCCCAACGACTCAAGCGACTTGGATACAAAAAGGACGATGTATGAATATAGTAGAAAAGATAAACAAATTGAAAAGCGAATTAGATGTCACAGTAGTAGCACACTATTATCAAAAAAATGAAGTATTTAACATAGCCGATATAGTAGGTGATAGCCTAGAACTAGCGAAAAAATCGAGCGAAGTAGAGACACGGTTTGTGCTGTTTTGTGGTGTAGGGTTTATGGGACAAAGTGTCAAAGTCCTAGCTCCACACAAGAGAGTCATTATGCCCAAGATCGCCTGCTGTGCTATGGCTCGTATGATAGATGTTCGATATTTTGATGAAAATCTGGAGATACTTCACAAAGCAGGTATAAAAGATGATGACATATATCCTATCACATATATAAACTCCAGTGCCGAAGTCAAAGCAAAAGTAGGGCAGATGGGCGGTATAGTATGCACCAGTAGCAATGCCTTTGCTATCATAAAAGATGGACTGACAAAAGGCAAAAAGATATTTTTCGTGCCAGATAGATGTCTAGGTCAAAACTTCGCCCACGGTATGGGACTAAAATCCGCAGTCGTAGGTATAGACGATATAGAGGATGTAAAGTCGGCCGATATCATATGTTACAACGGCTTTTGTTCGGTTCATCAGCTTTTTACCACTGCCGATATAGAGTTCTATAGAGCAAAATATCCAGGGATATTAGTAGCGGTGCATCCAGAGTGCGACCCATCAGTAGCTAGAAAAGCGGATTTTTGTGGCTCTACTTCACAGCTTATCAAGTATATAACCGAGCTAAATATAGACCAAAAAGTGGTCGTAGGCACAGAATACAATATGGTGACAAGGTTAAGAGACAAAAACACATATACGCTTAGTGCCACCAAACCGCAGTGTCCTACTATGAACGAAACAACTCTAACCGATGTTTATGATAGTTTGCTATCTATAAAGCAAGACAATATCACAAATGAGATCATCATAGACGATAACACAGCGAGATATGCAAAAATAGCTTTAGAAAAGATGCTCCATGTTTGATATAGGCGATATAAACACAAAGGCAAAACAGCTCCAAAGTTTGACAGATAGCTCACTTATAGCTATAGAGAGTTTGAAGTCAATATCACAGCCTACATATGACAACTTCGTATCGCCACTGATGGATATAGCCGAAACAATACACGAAAATTTCACTATACCATTTCATATAGATGCAGTCAAAAACAGCACAGACACAGACAAGTTGTGCAAGACTGCTTTGGATATATTGACAGCTTATGACAACAAAATATCTCAAGATGAGAAACTTTTTGATATGTTTAAATCCATAGAGACAAGTGGTCTAAACGAAGCACAAAATATGGTAATATCCAAGCAGATACAAAGCTACAAGCTAAGCGGATGTGGTCTGGACGAAAAAACCAAAGACCAAATAGCAGATATTAACCTACAGCTAGAACAATACAGCCACAACTTTTCGTCAAATATTATCAAGTATATCAGCGAATATGAGCTAGTGCTAGACGATGACAAAGATATCAAAGATATGCCACAAAGCGACAAGGCACTAGCCAAAACCGATGACGGCTGGCGATTTACTTTACAAGCCCCGTCTTATATAGCTTTTATGACTTATTGTAGTAGTGATACACGGCGACAAGAATTATACAAAAACTATGTCACCAAAGCTCCACAAAATGGGACAATCATAGACAAGATACTTAAACTCAAAGATGAAAAAGCAAAGCTACTAGGCTATGAAAATTTTGCTATATATTCTCTACAAACTAAGATGGCAAAATCACCTAGCGATGTGGTGGAATTTTTAGACAGTTTGTCGCTACAAGCTAAACCCAAAGCCCAAAAAGAGCTAGAACAGATACAAGAGTTTGCTCGTGATTTTGATGGCAAAAAAGAGATAAATATTTGGGATATGGCATACTACAGCGACAAACTCAAAAAACACAAACACAACATAGACGAGGAGGCTTATCGTGTATATTTCGAGCAAGGTATAGTCCTAGATGGGTTTTTTACTTTTGCTTTTGATATGTTTGATATAAAGTTTGAAAAAGTAGCACAAAAACTCTGGCACGACAAAGCTACACGATATGATATAACAAAAGATGACAAAAAGATAGCCACGATATATTTTGACCTAGAGAGTAGGGCGGACAAACGAAGCGGAGCTTGGATGAATAACCTACACAGCAAACAACAACACAAGACTCCGTCTGCTTTTGTGGTATGTAATTTTCCGCCATCTACTACTAAAACCCCCTCGCTTCTGCGACACGACGATGTGGTAACACTTTTTCATGAGATGGGGCATGCATTGCATCACCTGTTGAGCCAAGTTGTAGAGCCATCTGTCAGTGGTGTAGGCGGTGTGGCATGGGATGTGGTGGAGTATCCATCGCAGTTTTTGGAGAGTTTTTGTTATGATTTTGAGACTATCAAGAAGTTTGCCAAACATTATAAAACAGGCGGGGAGATACCCAAATATATGATAGATAGGCTAATATCGGCAAAAAATTTCCAGACAGCTCTAGCAACTCAACGGCAAGTGGAGTTTGCTATGTTTGATATGAAGCTGCATATGAACTTGTATCAAAAAGATGAAGTCCAAAAGCTACTAGACGGTGTGCGAGATGATACCAGTGTGCTACAAACTCCTGATTATAACAAGTTTCAAAATAGTTTCGATCATATATTTGGTGGCGGATATAGTGCTGGATACTACAGCTACAAGTGGGCTCAAGTGCTTAGTGCCGACAGCTTCAAACGATGTGCCATAGACAAAACTCAAAAACAACAAAAACAATATATGACTAGATATTTGCACAGTGTGCTAGCATTGGGTGGAAGTGTGGATATGAATAAAATATATCTCAAGTTAAACGGCGAACAACCAGATATAAATTCACTTTTAGAGCTAGAGGGTATATTATAAAGCAGTTTGCCATAGTAGGAGCTACTGCTTGTGGCAAGACCTCCTTTGCCATAGATATGGCGAAAAGATACGACTGCGTGGTGTTGTCGTGTGATTCTCTATCTGTGTATAAGCACATAGATATAGCATCTGCCAAACCGACCCTAGAAGAACGACAAGGAGTTGTGCACTTTGGGCTAGATGTAGTCAAACCAAACCAAAAGTTCGATCTGTTTGACTTTGTGAAGTGTTATAAAAAAGCAAAAAGATATGCTAAAAAAAACAAACAAAATCTAGCTATAGTTGGTGGTAGTGGATTTTATCTCAAGGCATTGACTACTGGTATATCTATCTTGCCAAAGGCGGACAAAGTAGCTAAACAAAAGATAAAAGCAAGTATGCTAGACACACAAGAGTGCCATAGATTTTTAAGCTCACTTGATCCAAACTATATACGAAAAATATCTACAAACGACCGCTATAGGATAGAAAAAGCGATAGCCATATATCACACGACCCATCAAGCACCGTCGAGATATTTTGCCACCAATCCACCACAACCTGTATCAAAAGATATAAAAGTATTTAACCTATCTATAGACAAGGCAGTATTGCATACAAATATAGAAAACAGAACAGCCGGGATGCTAAAGCACGGACTACTAGACGAAGCAGTATCGCTAGAAAACAGGTTTGACAGAGGTTGTCAGCCTATGAGTAGTATAGGCATAAAGGAGTGTATGAGTTATCTCGATGGCGATATAGATATGTTGGAGCTACAAGATACGATAACCCAAAACACCAAAGCTTTAGCTAAACAACAGATGACATACAACAGCTCACAATTTGAC
>JAOZTH010000027.1 GCA_029939245.1 Arcobacteraceae bacterium | reverse complement strand
GACATAAGCAGTTGGGATGTATCAAATGTGACAAATATGAGACATATGTTTAGGGGGCGTTTTTATCAAGGCTCTTATGATTCTGCTTTTAACCAAGACATAAGCAGTTGGGATGTATCAAATGTGACAAATATGAGCTATATGTTTAAGGATGCATTTTCCTTTAACCAAGACATAAGCAACTGGAATGTTTCAAATGTGACAAATATGAGCAATATGTTTTATTGGGCAAAATCATTCAAAGGCAACATAAGCAGTTGGGATGTATCAAATGTGACAAATATGAGCTCTATGTTTTATAAAGCATGGGTATTTAACGGCGACATAAGCAGTTGGGATGTATCAAGTGTGGCAGATATGAGCTCTATGTTTTTGGGAGCAGCATTTGACCAAGATATAAGCAACTGGAATGTATCAAATGTGACATTCCATGATTGCTTTGATTGTAGTACATCATCAGGCTGGACAGATGACGAGAAGCCAAACTTTTGATGACTACAATCAAGATGAGTTTAAAACCAAATCCAACACAAGGAGTTTATATGTAGTAAAGTTATAGGCAAGGTGTAGCCTGACATACACTGCGAAGAGGATATGAAGAAAGACACACAATGTGTCAAAAAAAATAAAAAAATAAAAAGGAAAATTATGAGTATAGACAACAAAGCAACACTGTTTTTAAAAGCTGAAGTAAAAGCATCAAACGGGAAATTTAAGTTAAACGATTGTATGTGTGGAGATATAGAGTTAGCAGATGCAAAAGGAGTAGTCGGAGGAGGTTCAAAAGCTCACTTTTCTACTGGTTCGGTTTATGGTATATTTGTCGTAGAGACAGACAAAGGCAAGATGTCAAAATTGTTTGAAGAAGTAGGCAACGAGGTTAAACCCATAGACCAAGCAGGGACGATATATCCTATATATTGGGGCAAAGATATTCACCCTGGTAGTAGAATCCTAGCACATGCTAGACACAATCCAGGCACAGGCAATGCAGAGCTTGAGAAGATAAAAGCACTTAGAGGATTGAACCTAATCTATGGCTGTGTATATGTGACAACATACGATAAGTTCGAACAGCATTTGCATACAACATATAAGCCACTATTGGGCACAAGTGGAAGTGGCAAAAAAACCATATGGAGTATAGTAGACAAATAAAGATACGGACTACAAGCTTGTCATGTAGTAGTAGGGGCATCTGTAAAAATCTTTATATCCATAGAGGCTTTTGGAGATGCTCCTTGCTAGTAGTTGATAAGTTGTCGCAACTCGCACTGGATTGATTGTCTTTTAATTTTCGGCAAAGATTGATTGTCTTTCGGAACCCCGAAGCTTGCTTGGGGCCAAATATAAAAATAATCACAAACTATAGATTGTCCGCAGATGTGGTTTGCTCTATGATTGGCCCCGGACAAGTCCGGGGTTCCGAATAGGTTGTCAACTTAATATATTTTTGTAGTCGTTTATCAAGTCATCAATATCTCCAGAGAAACCTCTGACCATCTCTTCGCTTCCTTTGTGTTTGTGGTGTGGTGGATTTATCTCCTTGACACTCTTTTTGTCATCGTGGTGGTCTTCGTCATCGTGTCTTAGTCTGTTTGCTTTTGTATTTCTATCGTTTATACCTACAGCATAGCTTCGGATGAGCTTTGTCTTTTTGTCTATCGCTTTTTTATTGATAAAAAAGTCTTCATCGTCTAGCTTCAATGTATGCCTAAAGTCCATATCATAGCATTGTGCTATCTCAATATTGTTTATAATATCTAGATATGTTGCCGATATTGGCTCTCTTAATTTGCCTATCTTTTCTAGTTTGTTTATCAATGTTTTGATATTTGAGCTATACACTCAGTTTCTCTAATTTTTTTATATAGTCAATATGATCGATGACATCGTTGTATTTATGAAATGATTTTTCTCTAATCTCTTTTGATTTGGCATGAAATTCATCTACTGTCTTGACGCCAGCATAATACAACCACATAGATAGGTCTTTTTGAGCTATTTTGATAGCATTTGCTCTCTTATTTGATATAGTTTTCATCGCTAAATCTTTTCAACAACTCGATATTTTTGTCGATCTTGTCACACAATTTGTTTGTCTGCTTGTCTAGGTTCTTGCTATCATCTTTGTCCATACTTACATGGTCTTGTATAATAGAGTGAAGTTTTGCTATCTCTATACTGTTGTCTATATTTTCTTTGAGCAAAAATTGGATCAAATTTTGCATACTTTTGCCTCGTGTGTGTTCATGGTGTGGCATAGATTGCTCCTTGTTTGTAAATGTGGTTGATTATACCACAAAATCATAAATTTAACCAGTGCTAAATAATGTTTCCTGTAAAAGTAGCCGTGATGATTTTTAGGGTTCCTGATAGGTTATCAGCATTTAAAATTTAAAATTCGGCATTCAAAATTAAGCAGTCTGCCTCTAAAGACAAAGCACAGATGATAGCTATGCTTGCTTTGTAGCTATCTAATACACCAGCCCATGACTGCTCAAAACTTGCCTCAAGTTGTTTATACTCAAGTGTTTGTCGGCACACCATGCAGGAGCTACTACATCATAAACTCCTGCTGTGATCCGTTGTGTTATCAAGTTTGCTGGGTGCTGTGATATAGCATAGACTATCATATCACTATAATCTTTTTGTGATATAGGGCTAAATCTACCTGCCTTGTAGTCCAGATATAGTTTGGTATTTTTGGTCACATATAGTGGGTGGTATTTGATACTATCTATCCCCATATCTATAGTCGCACTCACAGAGTTTTGCATCATCTGTTTTGTCTCGTCTGGTAAACCAAAGATAAGATGAGCACAAACAGATAGTCCCATAGCTTTGGTCTTTTTGATAGTAGCTTGTATATTTGCAAAGTCGTGTCCGCGGTTGATTTTTTGCAAAGTTTCATCGTATATGCTTTGCACTCCATATTCTATAGTTATCTCGGCTGTTTTGTTGATAGATGCCAAAAATTCCAGCACCTCATCGCTGATACTATCTGTTCTGGTTCCTATACTCAACCCCACCACACCATCTAAACTCAAAGCCTCCAGACACAAGGTCTTTATAGTCTCTAGTGGTGCATAAGTGTTTGTAAATGATTGTAGATATATGATGTATTTTTGGGTTTTGAACTTTTTGTTTAGTCTAGTTTTGGTGCTTTTGTATTGTGTTTTTAGCTGGTCTATTTGCTCTTTGAGTATAGGGTTGTCGCTATTTGGAGAGAGTTTGACAGTCGTGTCTGTGCTAGATAAATTTGGTGAAAATGATTCGTTTTGACAAAAACTACAGCCACCTTTTGCTACAGTGCCGTCTATATTTGGACATGTAAATCCAGATAGATTTATAGGTATTTTATATACTGTTTGTCCATATTTTTGTCTGTAGTGCCTACCTATCGTCTCTATTTGTCTCACTTGTTGCTAGCTAATCTATAAAATAATCGCCATCAAAACTGACTAAAGAGTAGTTTCTGTCTCGTCCTATGGCATCTTTGAGCTCATCTATGCTTAGATAGGACAAACTATCTGCTCCTATGTAGCTACATACTTCTTCTGGAGTTTTAGTAGCATTGATAAGCTCCTCTTTGGTAGGAGTGTCTATACCATAAAAGCACGGATATTTTATCATAGGCGACGCCACACGAAAATGTATCTGCGATGCTCCTGCATTTCTTAGCATTTTTATAATAGTTTTGCTAGTAGTGCCACGAACCAAACTATCATCGACTACTATGATAGACTTGCCTTGTATCAACGACCTCATAGGGCTTAGCTTCATCTTGACTTTGATATTTCGCATATTTTGAGTAGGTTCTATAAATGTCCTGCCTATGTAGTGATTTCGGATGATACCTAGCTCAAATGGTATGCCACTTTGTATAGCGTATCCAAGAGCCGCCGGCACTCCACTATCTGGCACCGGCATCACCATATCTGCTTTTATGTCGTCTTTTTTTGCTAGCAACCTGCCCATAGCTTTTCTTGTGTTATATACCGACTTGCCATCTATCATACTATCTGGTCTGGCAAAATAGATATACTCAAAAGCACACGGTCTGTAGTCTGTATCTTCAAAGAGCTGTATAGTCTCTATGTCGTTGTTTTTGCTACTAAATATGAGCATCTCGCCGGGGTTTATATCTCGCACAAATGTAGCATCTACTATATCAAAACAACATGTCTCGCTAGCTACTATATAGCCGCCTGTTTTTAGCTGTCCTAGACTAAGCGGTCGCACACCGTATTTGTCTCGCACTACAAAAAGTTTGCTTCGGCTTTGGATTATGAAGTTATAAGCCCCTTTGAGTTTTTTGGTTGATTTGATAATCCTATCTTTGAGTTTGTTTTCGCTTGATTTGGCTATGAGATGTATCATATTTTCTGTGTCCATAGATGTCTGAAATATCGACCCCTCTTCTATAAGTCTGTTTCGTACATAATCCTTGTTGGTAAGGTTGCCATTGTGCACTATAGATATCTCGCCTAGCTTGTATTTTGCATGGATAGGCTGTGTATCTGCTACACTATCTTTGCCTGCTGTTGAGTATCTGTTGTGTCCTATGGCTATGTTGCCTTGTAAGACATCAAAGGATTTTTCGTTAAACACATCTCGCACAAATCCTCTGTTTTTGATAGTCCATATCTTTTTGCAATCATCACCACCACTACTTATACCACTAGCCTCGTGACCTCTGTGTTGCATAGCAAAAAGCGCCATAGAAGTAAGCTTGGCTGCATCGCTGTTGCCGTAGATACCTACTATCGCACACATATATTATATACCCAAACAGTCATTTATAGTATATAGTCCAGGTTCTTTGCCTATAAGCCACTTCGCTGCTTTGATAGCTCCTTTGCTAAAAGTTTGCCGACTTGTAGCTGTATGGTTTAACTCTATGTATTCGCCATCGTTATAAAACCCAACAGTATGTCGCCCTACTATATCGCCACCTCTTAGACTCATCACGGCTATCTCATCTTTGGTTCTAGCTCCTATATCGCCATCTCTACCAGATATTCGCACCGCATCTAGGTCTAGACCTCTAGCGGTGCTAGCAGTCTCGCCCAAAGTCAAAGCGGTCCCACTAGGACTGTCTATCTTGTGTTTGTGGTGTTGTTCTACTATCTCGCAGTCAAAGTTATTTAGAGCTTTTGAAGCTGTAGATACAAGAGAGTTCAGCACTGCTATACCCATACTCATATTTGATGCATACAACACTGGTGCTATCTTTGATGCTTCTAGTAGTAGATTTTTTTGATGTTCATCAAAACCTGTCGTAGCAACTACTAGCGGAGTTTTTGATCCGTGTTTGATGACACTATCAAAAAGCGATGCAGTAGCGACAGGACTTGAGAAATCTATGACAATATCGCTACAATCAACCAGCACATCTATCTCATTTGTGATAAGCGCTCCATCTGGAAGCTCTTTGTTTAGCTTATCAAATACATGCACACATGCTATAGTCATATCATTTTCATCTGCTATATCATCTATAAGCAAACTACCAACTCTGCCGGTGCTACCTAGCAAACCTACTTTTATCATCTATACACCTTTGATAAATTTTGTCATCTCTTGAACTACTTCAGCTATAGACCCCTCACCGCTTATCTTTTTGAGTAGGTTTTTTTCATCATAAAATTTTTGTATCTCTCCTAGTGGGTCCGTATATACTTTCATCCTGTTGTTAAACACCTCTACATTGTCATCTTCGCCTCTAGCTCGTCCTAGCACTCTATCACAAGCAGTCTCTTCGCTCACCACTACTTCCACTACTGCTCGAAGCTTGACACTATTTTGAGATTGCAAATACTCATCTAGCTTTGTCATCTGCTCTTCACTTCGTGGATAGCCATCTATGATGACCGTGTCTGTGGGTGCTTTGTCTATAGCGTCTGTGATAGTTTTGATGACTATCTCTATGGGAACTAAGTTGCCCTTTTTGACATAGCTATCTATAGTCTGCCCAAGAGGACTATTTGTGGCTATCTGCTGTCTAAACATATCTCCAGTGCTATAGTGAGTGATATTTTGCTCATTTTGTGCTATCAGTTGTGCATCTGTCGTCTTGCCACTTCCGGGGGCACCTATTATCAAAAAAAGTTTTTTCATGTTTGTTCCTTAAAAAATTGTTCAACGATTTCTTTCATCTTGTCGTTGTCGTTTGTTTGGTTGGCTTGCTGTCTAAATACCGCCGACCCATCGTATCCTTTTGAGTAGCTGTGTAGGTATTTTCGAAACAACACAGTAGCATACTCTCCATAAAGTTCTATCATATTATCAAAATGTTTTAAAATTATCGTCTGTTTTTGTGATTTTGTGATAATTTTTATATCATTTTTGATCTGGTAAAATATCCACGGTGCTACTACCGCCCCTCTGCCTATCATTAGTCCGTCTGCATGTGTGATATCTAAAACCTTTTTGGCTATGCTATGACTAGTAATATCACCGTTTGCTATTATCGGTATATTTGAGAGCTGTTTCATGAGGGCTATATGGTCATAATCCACTTTTGACTTGTATCCACCTGCCTTTGTCCTGCCATGCACCGATACAAAATCCGCTCCTCCATTTTGACAAGCTTTTATGATATCTGCTCCTATCTTGCTATCTATTCCTATCCTAGTTTTGGCAGATAGATATGTTTTGTTGGAGTGTTTTTTGATAGTTGCTAACATATTTTCTAGCTTTGGCAAATCTTCTAAAAGTCGCGAACCACTACCATGATGAAACACTTTTTTCGCAGGACAACCACAGTTTAGATCTATACCGTCTATACCGGGTATATCGTTGAGTATAGTGACTGCTTGTCGTATTTTCTCTATCTTGTTGCCTGCTATTTGCACTATGTATGGTGTTTCATTTTTTGCTTTTTTTATCATCTTGAGAGTTTTTTTTGAGTTTTGTATCAAGGCATCGCTGCTTATCATCTCGCTTATAGTTACATCTACTTCAAGCTGTTTGACCACATGTCGAAATGCCATATCAGTATAGCCGGCCAGTGGCGCTAGAGCTAGCACTGGCTCATCACTTTTGAGCTTTTGCATCAAATTCATGAAAAAAGATTGTCATAGGTATAATAGTGTCCTGCTTCTTTGAGCTGGACAAGAGCTTTAAACTTTTTGTATTCATCTTTTTTGCTATTTGCCAATATCTCTCGCACATCATCTATCATACCTAGCTCGAAAAGCACTAGCAAATATGCTTCAGTTGAGTTTTCATCGGTAGTAAAAAACTTCTCAAATATCGCCGTTAGTTGTTCTGGTGCCATTTTATTTAGGTATATCCTAGCTATTTGCTTATACTCTTTGACTGACAATTTCATATCTACTAGCATCTGCACTATTTGGCTATTTTCAAATATCAGTTCTTTTGATTCTTTTGAGTTTGTTTCAAGCAAAGCAAACAACATATCTGTATCTAGCGTAATATCCTTTAGCGATAGTTTTATCTGTCCTATTTTGTTGTCATTAAGTAGCTTCATAAATGCTATTTTGACCTGCTTGTCGCTATAATTTGTTGGTTTTTTGATGATAGTAGTAGCATAGTTTTCATCTTGTGTGATTTTATTTCGGTCGTTTTGCTCTATCAATACAGCCTCTGCATTTAAGCTAAACTCTTTTAGATTTTCGTATTTGCTGTTTTGGATATTGTTTGAGGCAACTATGAGCGAGTTTATAGTCTGACTTGGAGTGTCTGCATTGTCTTTGTCGTTTGATATATGTAGTTTTGATAATATTGCCGCTATGTTGCTCATATGTCCGTTTGTAGGCTTCACATCTTGAGTGCTACCAGAGAGCTTGTGTTTGATGAGCTGTATCAACTTAGCTTCATCGTTTTTGATAGCTTTTGAGCTTATCACTGCTTTGACCCAATAAAACATCAAATGTGCCACAGTAGCCAAAAACAACAAAACTACAGGTAGGACAATCCATGCGACTATGGGAAACTCTTGAAAATATCCAAACATCACTAACTTGTAGCTCCCCAATCCCAAGCTTACTACTACACCACTTATACCAGCTATATACAACAGCCCCAATATCAAATATCTTTTTATACCCATACTATTTCTCCTTGTTTTCTTTTTCATAAATCTCTCTACACACTATACAATATTTTGCATATGGTTTAGCTTTGAGACGATTATAATCGATAGTCTCATCGCACATCTCACATGATCCGTATTCGCCTTTTTCTATCTGTTCTAGCGAATAGACAACCTCTTTTAGCTCACATGACAATCTTGTCAAAACTAACTCCTCGTTGAAAGTGTCAAAGCTAAGCTCCGCAAAATCCAGATCGTCTTTGCACTCTTGTGTTTTTAGCTCATCTATCGATATTTGCCCGTCATTTAGAAAATCTATCAATGTTTGCTTTCTCTGGATTAGTATCTCTTTTAGTCTTTGTATCTCATTTTTTCTAGGCATAATGCCCCCTTTTGTATAGTAAATTTATATTTGATGGTATTATATCATAAAAAAATAAAAACAACTCAAATTTTAGAGGTGATATATTATTTGATATATCCCATATCTCGCATTTTGTTATATATTTTTGTTACATAAGGGCCACAAGCACCGCCTCCGTGCCCTCCGTGCTCCAACAGCACCGTGACTACATACTGTGGCTTATCAAAAGGAGCATAGGTAGTCAGCCATGCATGTGATCTTTTGTAGTATTTTAGATCTTTTTCTCGTATCCTTGTGATAACTTTTTGTGATATAGATGCAACTTGAGCCGTGCCTGTTTTGCCTGCTATTTTTACATCTGTATTTATACCATTTTTTGCTGTGCCTTTTTCATGTTGGACGACATCTATCATACCTTGCTGTATCAGTTTTAACTGTTTTTTTGTGGCATTTATATCCTTTGATTGGATTTTTTTTTCTATGTTTAGCTTTGGTGTCAACAGTTTACCATAAGCCAGAGAGGCTGTATATCTAGCTATCTGTAGTGGGGTGGTCAGGACATCGCCTTGTCCTATAGAGGCATTTACCGTCTCGCCTAGATACCATGTCTGGGAGTATTTTTTCTTTTTCCATTTTTTATCTGGATTTATACCTACAAATTCTCTTGGCATATCTATACCTGTCTTTTTGCCAAAACCAAACATTGATAGATTTTTTGCCATATTGTTGATACCCGATATCAAACTACCTTCATAATAAAACACATCGCAGCTTTCTCTTATAGCTTTTCTTGTGTCAACATTTTTGTGTCCGCTATGTTTCCAACATCTAAACTTTCTGTTGCCTACTATTATGCTGCCTTTACATTTGACTTTATGATTTACTGTTTGTGGATTGTTCATAAATCCTACAGAGTGAGCCATCTTTATGACAGAACCAGGCGGATATAGTCCGTGTGTGATTTTGTTTGTAAACGGCTTGTCTGGGCTGTTTATCATGTCGTTCCACTTGTCATAGCTTATGCCATTGACAAAAATATTTGGGTTGTATTCGGGGTAGCTTCCTGCAGATAGTATCTCTCCGTTTTTTATATTCATCACCACTACGGCACCACTTAGAGCTGGCTCATCTTTTGCTGTGTTGTTGTGATCAAACAGCAAACTAATATATTTTTGCAGCTCTATATCTATAGATATTTTGATATTTTTACTTTTTGGCTTACTGTATGAAAGCACTTGAACCTCTTTGTTCATGGCATTGACTACTACATTTTTGACTCCAACATTGCCTTTGAGTTGCTTGTCATAAAACTTTTCCAAACCATTTTTGCCTATAGTTTTGTAGTGTCTGTTTCGTCTATCGTTTTTTATATCTTTGGCGCTGATTTTTCCAATATATCCTATGATATGCGATGCTACTTTGCCATATGGATAATACCTTTTGTTTGCTGGTGTTATCTTGAAGTTATCGTTTGAATTAAAAACAGTATAATGCCGAAAAAACTCTTCGTATGGTATATAGTCTATGACTTCTATGTAGTTGTGGTTGTATGGGGAGTTGTTTTTTTTGTATAATTTTTTTGTTTCATTTATATCTATATTGGCAAATCTGCTTTGTATCATATTGAAAAGTTTTTTTAACTTTTGTTTGTCTCTTATATGTGGGGCTATAGATATTGTGAAGCCTAGATTGTTTATGGCTAGTGGCTTGTTGTTTCTGTCAACTATTACTCCACGAACTGGTGAGTCATATATAGTTTTTGTGCGATTGTTTTTTGACATTGCTGTGTATTTTGTATTTGATAGCACACTTATATAAAAAACTTTTAATATCACAAACAGTATGACCAAACATACAAAGACAAAAAGTGTTTTATATCGTATCATCGTCTTGCTTTGCTGTTGTTTTGTTTGAGTATTATCACAAATACCAGGATAAACAACATATCTACTGCTAGATTGACTGCTATATTTTTTAATATCTGTTTGTCTATATTAAAATAAAAATACAAATACAGCACAAAAAAGAGATAAAATACAAAAATTGGCACAAATATTGAGTCATAACCAATTTTGATATGCCTTCTCATAAATTTCATTATATACTTGTCTACGATATAGTATAGCAAAGTAAGCGAAAAAAGCACAAATCCAAAGTGTACCTCTATAGTTATATTGATAAATAAACTATACATCTGCATAGTTCTTTTGCCAAAAGTTTGAATATATATATAAAAGGCAAACCCAACCAAAAACACAGGGTAGTCATGATATAGAGATATCGTATTGACCATATATATCAAAACTATATAAAAAATTATCTTTAAGTGCATATAACTATCCATCATTTACCCAAACAAAACTCACCAAACATCACATCTAGCATCTGGTCGTGGCTGTATAACTCTGTGATACTTGATATATTTTTCAAAGCTTCGTTTAACTCAAAACTTAGTAGCTCCATATCGTTTGAATGAGACAATTTTTGACCAGATACTATATTTGCTAGGCACTTTTTTGTAGCTTCTATCTGTCTGCTTGATACCAAACTCAACTGAGACGAATCAAAGCTATGTGTCAATATCTCTTGTAGTTTATCTATAAATATATCTGTATCTTTTTCAACACTCATGGCTATATGGTTGCCTATCTTATCTTTGTCAAGCTTATTTTTGAGGTCTGCTTTGTTTACTATTTTTATAACTATTTTATCGGTGCTATGCACCAAGTCCAATATCCGCTTGTCATCATCATCAAATTTTTCTGAGTTGTCAAACATAGCGACTACTATATCACTATTTTCAAAAGCTTGTTTTGATCTCTGTATGCCTTGTGCTTCTATATTATTTGTTGTTTCTCTTATACCTGCTGTGTCACTTATATGGACTATATGGTCGCCTATCTTTATAGCTTTTGTTATAGTATCTCTAGTGGTGCCGGGTTCATTTGAAACTATGACCGCATTTTCGTGTAGCAGAGCATTTAGAAACGAACTTTTGCCGACATTTGGTTTGCCTATGATAGATATGTAAAAGCCTTGCATTAACCCATCTTTTTGCCTACTGTTTTGCAAAAGTTTTGTCATGGTGTTTTTTAGGACTTCTAGCTTGTCGTCTATCTGTCTAGTAGTGCTATCATCTATAGGTTCATCGCCATAGTCGATACCCACTTCTATAAAAGCTAGCACCTCTACAAGTCTCGCTTTGTTTTGTCGCACAAACTCTGCTAGCTCTCCATTTATCTGTCTCGATAGCACCTTGACTGCACTTTCGCTTTGGGCTTTTATGATATTTGATACCGCTTGGGCTTGACTTAAGTCCATCTTGCCATTTATGTAGGCTCTCTTGCTAAACTCACCGGGCATAGCTAGAGATATATCAAATCCTAGCACAGTTTTTAGCACCATATTTGCTACTATCAATCCACCGTGGCATTGAAACTCTACGACATCTTCGCCAGTATAAGAGTGCGGAGCTTGAAAATATATAACTATGGCTTCATCTATCAGCTCATCATTTAAGTCAAAAAGAGAACACAAAGTAGCATATCTAGGCTCAAATAATCGTTTGTGTGTGATATCTTTTGCTACTTGCAAGGCTTCACTACCACTGACTCTGACTATAGACACAGCGCCCATCGCTTTGGGAGTTGATATAGCTACTATAGTATCATAGCACATCTTGCCTATCGTCTATCTTTATAGTTTTTCTGCCCTTTTGGGTCTCTTCAAATATTAGCTGTCTGTCTGGAAACTTGTGCTGTATCAAGTCTATGGCTATTCGCAAGTATTGACCAGACAGCTCCACAGTAGTGCCGTAGCCATATCCTGTCACATCTTCATAAAATTTTTCTAGTAGTTGAGCTACTTTATGTTGTTTGTTTTGAAGATATTGCAGTATCTCTAGTCTTGAGTCTAGATTGTATTTTCTTTTGAGCCAGCTATTTAACATAAAAGAAAGAGAATCATACCTAAATCCTTTTGTGCCTATAAGTATCTTTGCATCGTCTCCTATTAGCTTTATATACAAAGTGTGGTCGTCTGTCTTGTGTAGCTTGTCTATGTTTATATCCAGACAATAGATAGACAAAAGTTTATCTAGTTTTGGTCGTATATCTTTTGTATCATCATCTTCTATCACTTTGTATTTTATCTGTGGTTCTTTGTCTATAAACTCTAGTGGCTGGTGACTTACTATATCTTTGTCGTCCTGTCTTGTTGTCTGTCGTGTAGGTCGCGTGTGTTGTCGTGCCTTCGCCTGTGGGATATCTTGTGGTGGTGGAGTATCAGCTTCGCTAGACTGTGTGGGCTTTGGTTCTTGTGCCGTTGTCACCACTGCATCTGTTTTGCTTTGCTGTGTATCTTGTGCCTCATCTGGTAGATGGACTTTGAGTATCGCACTTTTTTTCATCATACCCAATATACCAGCAGACTGTGTTTGCACCACTTCTATATCTAGCTTTGATATAGGTATATCTATATCTCGTGAAATTTGTTTGTATGCATCGTCTAGTGTGTCTGCTTCAAATATCTTTGTCATTTTTTATCCTTTTTTATCTTGTGTGATATATGTTCCTCGTGTCGCTCAACCTTGTTTTTGGCAAATAGTCTGTTGATGTAATACTGCTGACCTATAGTGAAAAGGTTGTTTATAAACCAATACAAAGTAAGTCCGGCAGGAAACCACAAGAAGAAAAATGTAAATATGACAGGCAAAAACTGAAACAATTTTTTCTGCATCTCGTCTTGTATTTGGTTTGGAGTGATTTTTTGTTGGATATACATGGTAGTCCCCATAAGTATAGGTAGCACATACCACGGATCCATCACCGCTAGGTCGTCTATCCACAGTATCCACGGAGAGCCTTTGAGTTCTATAGAGTTCAAAAGTACACGATATATAGCAAAAAACACAGGTATCTGTAGCAATATAGGAAAGCATCCGCCCATAGGATTGACTCCCTCTTTTTTGTAAAACTCCATCATCTTTGCACCACTTTTTTGTTTGTCGTCTTTGTATTTTTCTTGTATCTCTTTGATCTTTGGTGCAAACTCTTTGAGCTTATTCATAGAGACCATACCTTTGTAAGCTAGTGGATATAGCACAAGTTTTATCATCACAGTCACCAGCACGATAGTCCAGCCCCAGTTGCCTATAAATCCAAAAAAGTATTTCAGTAGCAAAAACATAGGCTTTGCTATAAAGGTAAACCACCCGTATTCTATAGCGTCTGTCAAGCTGTCATCTAGTGCTTTTAGGGTTTCGTATTCTTTGGGACCCATATATCCGCTCAAAGTTATTTTGTCTTTGATATGGATAAACACTTGTGGATTGTTCTGTGTATCTGGCATAAGCGATAGCTTGAGACTATCTTTAAAATTATACAATATAGTAGCATAATACCTATCAAAAGCACTGGCAAACTTCACCCCTTCGTATGTTTGAGTGATATCTAGGTCTTCATCTTCTATCAAAGTAGTCGTGCCATCTCCTAGCTTTAGCAACACTCCGTGGTCGGCATACATATCTGCTAGCACATCAGGACGAAATCCAGTAGTAGCGAAATACTCCGCCGTGTTTGATGAGCTTATAGTTATATCATAGTGTCCGTCTGGATAAAATATTATCTCTTTGGTTATAGTAGTTTTTGACAAAGTTTGTGTCAGTGTCAGTGTCTGTGGCGAAGTGGTGGCATCTACATTGCTACTAGATGGGACTACTGCTATCTTAAATGCTTCGTCATTTATAGTTCTATCGCTAAATCTTAGCTCAAGTGGTTTTAAGCTATCTTGACCAAAAAGTCGTATAGCTTTACCATCTTCATCTATATATTGGGATTGTTTCAAAACTACTTGTGATATTCGCCCTAAGTTGTCTATAAGTATTTTGCTCTTTTTTGTCTCTATAGTCGATACTATATCGGCAGATGATACATCAGTAGCTTGTGGTGCGCTCACTGTAGTAGTCGGTGCGTTTGTCGTGGTTTGGACTTTGGGGGCTTGTGTCTTTGCCTGGGCTTTGGCTTGTTTACTTGTCTGTGTTTCGCTATTGTCTGCTGCCACTTTGGGCTGTATATAAAAATAGTCAAATGCTATAAAAAAAGCAAATGATAGCACCATAGCTATGAGAAGTCGTTTTTGTTTGTCGTCTTTGTTTGTCATGTTGTATTCCTAATCGTAATATATCTGTCTTTTTTGTCTGTCTTGATCAGCCAATACTTCACAGTTATCTTGCCATATTTTATATGGTCAAACTTTTTGTGAACTATAGGATAATCAAATCCACCTTTGAAAAGCTGGTTGCATCTCAATATTCTAAAGCACGACAGCACCAGTGCTTTGTCTAGGCGGTTTTGCGATAGCTGGTCTATAGCATAAGCCGAACAAGTAGGATGAAACCTACAAGACCCATAAGAGAACACAGACAGAAACTTCCTGTAGAAGTTTATGGTCCATATCAATATCTTATTTGCCATGAAGTTTCCTCATCGCTACTACAAACTGTTTGTCAAGTTCTCCAGGACTTGTATCGTTTATGCTGTTTTTTGCTACAAACAGACACAGACCAGTAGCTAGACTTTGATTGTGCTTTTGTGCCATCGCTCTTAGTCGTCTTTTTGCTCTGTTTCTACACACCGCATCGCCTACTTTTTTTGAAGCTACAAACCCTACTTGAAGCTGGGCTTGCTTGACAAAAAAGTATATGAAACTGCTTGCATGAAACTTTTGTTTGCTAGCATACAAGCGGTTAAACTGCTTTTTGGCTCGCACTCGGTGGGTTTTGTCTAGACAGCTAATCTCTTTCTGCCTTTTGCTCGTCTAGCATTTAACACTCGTCTACCGTTTTTGGTCTTCATACGAAGTCTAAATCCGTGTGTTCTTTTCCTTGGTGTGTTGTGTGGTTGATATGTTCTTTTCATCTTTCTCCTTTTTTTAAACTACATTTTATCTAAAAATTATAAATTTAACTCAAATACCGATAATTTTATATCTTTTAGATACAATTGTCCCAAAGGAAAACTATGTTTAGACGATTTAGAAGACTAAGAACACACAAGACGATACGAGATATGACGACACAGACAAGACTACACAAAGATGACTTTGTGTATCCGCTGTTTGTCAAAGAGGGTAGATTTGACAAGATAGAAGTCCTATCTATGCCCGGAGTGTATCAGATGGATATAGACACTATAGTCCGTGAAGTCGCACAGCTAGTAGATATAGGTATAAAAGCAGTGCTACTGTTTGGCATACCAGACCACAAAGATGAAGTAGGCAGTGAGTGTATGGGCGAAAACTCTCTCATCGCTAGGACTATCATGGCTATCAAAAAGAAGTTTCCAGATATCTATATTATCACCGATTTGTGTTTCTGTGAATACACATCACACGGGCATTGTGGAGTGTTGGACGAAACAACAGGAGCGGTAGACAACGACAAAACTTTAGCAAACTCCTCGACACAAGCTTTGGTGCATGTCAAAGCAGGGGCAGATATGATAGCCCCCAGCGGCATGATGGACGGTATCGTAGCTACACTTCGGCATACTTTGGACACTCACGGCTACACAAATATACCTATCATGAGTTATAGCACCAAGTTTGCTAGTGCCTTTTATGGGCCATTTCGTGATGTAGCACAAAGTTCTCCAGACAAAGGCGACAGAAAATCATATCAGATGAGCGTAGCAAACCGCCTAGAAGCTATAGAAGAGTCACTAGAAGACGAGCTCCAAGGTGCCGATATGCTCATGGTCAAGCCAGCTCTTAGTTTCCTAGATATCATAAGAGACATAAAAAACAGCACCAACCTACCTATAGTAGCATACAATGTCAGCGGAGAGTATGCTATGCTGAAGTTAGCAGGAGCAAAGGGGCTTATAGATTATGACAAAGTGATGTTTGAAACTCTACTATCTATGAAGAGAGCAGGTGCTAGTATTATCATCACATACCATGCCAAAGAGATATGTAAGTTGCTAGACAGATGAGAAAAACCCAAGGTGAGATCCTAGCTCTATCATTTCGAGAGTTGTTTAGCAAGTCTATGCTAAAGCTGGCATTTTTGCCATTTGTTATCACTATAGTGCTGTTTTATGCTCTGTTTTTCTATTTTATGAGCGATGTGAGCTTGAGCGGTGGCACTGGACTTGCTACAGTTGATTATCTACTAGAGATATCTGCCATAGCATGGATATTGACAGCCTTTGCCTATATATTTGGAATATTTGTTCTATTTTGGGTTGGTATATTTTTTGCCGTCATCATCGCAGGATTTTTCACACCATATATAGTCGCCCATCTACAGCGAAAACACTACAGCCACATAGACACAGCAGATGGCTACGGCACTATCACAAACAGTTTGCTATTTTTACTTAAAACTACTTTGGTGATGATATTTTGGTTTTTGGTGCTTGTGCCTTTGTATTTTATACCTGGTATCAATGTGGTGGCTATTAACTTACCGTTTTATTATTTTTTTCACAAGATGTTACACTTTGATGTAGCATCAAATATGCTAAGCAAAGAGCGACACATAGTCATCAAGCACAGGCACGGCACTAGCTTTAGATTGTATTCTTTGTTTTTGTATCTGTTGTCTATGATACCTTTTGTGGTGCTTGTCTTGCCTGTGTTTTATATACTTTATTTAGCTATAAACTATTTTGAATATCTGAGTAGTAGTTTGCTAGAGATTAGAGACTAGCTCGCTCCCAAGCTTTGCTTGGGATAGATAGTAGATATTGGATTATATTTTCTGTTCTCTGTTTTGCAAACAAGTCAATATATCCTCACACAGTTTCTACAATATCACCTTTTCTTTGTAGCA
>JAOZTH010000088.1:1190-5354 GCA_029939245.1 Arcobacteraceae bacterium | reverse complement strand
TACAAATCACTTCAAACATAAAACAACACAACCAAACATTCAAACTACCGCAACTTAACACTTAACACTTCCAACTTCCAACTTAACACTTCCAACTCTCAACAACTTTAGTTTATGACGATTTTAAACTATCGCCTCGTTTCGCTATCTTGCTTCAACTCTTTTGAGCATCTTGTAGTATATATCCCTCATGTTTTCATATACTACCACAGAGAGATTTATAGCGCTTATGATATCGTCTGTATCATTTGGATAGTCATGTGTCAAGCTGTTTCTAAGTTTTCTGTGATCAATCCAATCATCACTGCTATCAAGTAGCTCCAGCTTTTCTAACTTATTTAAGACATCTATCAGTGCCATGGAGTTGGTGTATTCTTCCAACTCTCTCAAGATAGATGGGAAAAGTTTCTCACCCATCTTGTCTTGGATTTTGCCAAAGCGAAATATGAAACTATCCACAGTCTTCACTATCTCGGTATCTTCAAAGTCATCACCATCTAGTGGCAGATAGCTTTTAAGCTCTGGCAATATCGCATCTATCCTTTTGAAGTGAATATCTAACTCTTGTTTGATTTGAGACAATGTTGTCATAGTCTTATACCTCTTTTTGCTATGTCATATATCTCTTTTTGTGCTGTGTGGTTGTCTATGACTAGATCCAGCTTTTGTTCGCCCCATATTTTTTCAAATTCTCTTTGAAAAACAATCTTGCTTTGGAGTATATTTTCTTTTTGTTTGGTCTGTATGTAGATATCTATGTCGCCACCTTTTAGGCTGTCATCTGCCCTAGAACCAAACAGATAGACTATATTTGAGTCGAAAATATCCAGCGATAAGTCTCTTATAGTCTCTGCTTTGTTTGCTTTTAGTCTCATCTGTCTCGCTCATTTTTATAGTCAACCATACAGCTCAAACCTCTTCTGTCTGTAGGAGTTTGTCGGCTATACTTATCACCTCTGCTTTGTTTTGTTCTATGATTTTAGTTAGGTTTGCTTTGCATATATCTATCGTCTCTTTTGGTTTGAGCGAACTTAGTTTGTATCTATCTTTGATATCTTTTGCTATTTTATATGCTTGGTCTATCTCGCTTTGAAACACCACAAACTCCTCTCCTAGTATCACCTCTACACCTACACATCCGCTCAGCTGTGCTTCTATATTGGCTAGCAATCCACCTAGCGACACATAAGGCTCTGGTTCATACAGGACTCCCTCGTCATATAGCTTGACACTTTTTTTTGTCACAAACGACTTGCTAGCTTGATATGTAGCTATGATCCTTTTTTGTTTGGTATCTAGGATAGTCTTTTGTTTTTTGCCATACCGTATTTTCTTGGTGGCTTCTTCTATGTTGTCTTGTGTTAATATGTTTTTGTCGTTTTTTATCATATCTATCTTTGCTTCGTTTATCATGGCCACCACCCCAGCACTACTAAATCCACTAGTGTGAGTAGCTAGCATATCTTTGTCAAAACTCACTTTCATATCTTTGACAGCTTGAGTTATGATCTTTTGTCGGTCTGTGATATTTGGCAGTCCTATATATATTTGCCTGTCAAATCTACCTGGACGAAGTAGGGCATCGTCTAGTATCTCCACTTTGTTTGTAGCTCCTATAGTCATGACACTGTTTTCTAGGTTGTTGACAGTCAAAAATCCATCCATCTGTGTAAGCAGTTCGTTGAGTGTAGCATCTCGCTCGTCATTGTTGCCGACACCTCTGTTTTTGCCTATGGCATCTATCTCGTCTATAAACACGATAGCAGGGGCATTTGCTCTAGCAGTTTCATATAACTCTCGCACCTTTTTTGCTCCCATACCTACATATATCTGCACAAACGAAGCACCACTATGATAATAAAACGGACAAGAAGCAGTAGAAGCCATAGCTTTGGCTATCATCGTCTTGCCGACTCCGGGTGGTCCTACTAGTAGCACACCTTTTGGCAAAGATATGTTGTGTTTGAGGTATTTTTGAGGTTGGTTTAGGAAGTCCACCACCCCTAGTAGCTCCTCTTTTATATCATCTATACCGGCTATATCATCAAACGATATATCAGTCTTGAGTGGTTTTATATCTGTAGTTTTTTCTCGCACAGTATCGGCGGTTTGGTTTATGAGACTTGTCATATATTTTTTTGTAGTTTTATGATTTTGTCTATATATATATAGCCCTACGACCACCACAAGCAGACAAAACAATCCTACAAATATAGCAGTGATACTAAGGTCTCGTAGTGCTAGATATATTATAAGCAAACCTAGCACTATACTAGAATACACCATGTATTTTTGTGAGCTTTTCATAATCCTACTTTGTGTCAATGTATTGCAAACATCTTGCCGTATGAAACGGTCTTGAGTACAAAGGTGAGACAAATATATCACCTTCCAAACTCCACTTTTGATCGTTTTTGGGGTCTATGATGATACTTTGAGATACTTTTCTTATGGCTCTGTTTTCACATATGACTGGCTTGCCATCTTTGAACCATGTTTTCACATCTTGCATACGATTGGTCGTCACAAAATAGTGTGCCAGTATAAATCCAGCTATACCAAACAGCACAAACACCACTGCCTTTTTCCATGCTTTGCCACCAGCTACAAATGGTCTAGTCCATACAAATATAGTGACACCCACTATAAACAACCCTATGACTAGATAACCAGCCTCTAGCTCCAAAAACTTCATCATAAATATTCCTTTTCCCATAATTTTTCTTCATCTGCATAATACTTCAGTCGTATTTTTTTGAACTCTCTACTCGAATACAACGGCATATAATCCTCTGCTTTTATCTCGTTTTTTATACTATCTATCACTTTTTGAGTGTCATCTTTTGTCTTGCCGTGTATCATGGTAAACAGATTGTATCGCCATCGTGGATACTTTGGTCGTAGATAACAGTGGCTTACAGCATTGTATTGAGCTGCCGTCTCGCCATATGTTTCGGCTTGGGTTTCATCTATATCCCACACTACCATGGCATTTGCATTGAACCCTGCTTTTCTATGGTTGAGTATAGAGGCAAATCTCCGCATGACACCGCTGAGTTTTAGCTCATCTACCATAGCAAACATATCGTCATAGCTCATATTTAGCTTTTTTGTTATATGCCCAAATGGCTCTGGCGATATATCTATATCTTCTTGGAGTAGTTTTATCAGCTCTATGTGTCTGTCATTTAGAGTTATAGCGACTTTTTTTTGTTTGACAACCTTTTGTTTGGTAGCTTCTTTGCCAGTGGTATCTAGTTTGACCGATATTTTAAACAGTTTCAAAGTAGGCAACACTATATAGTCCTCTGCCTTTGTGAGTTTTGCCAATATCTTGACCGTCTTTTCTAGACCTATAACACTTTGTGGCGATGTAGCTATAGTAAACCATATATTGAAGCTATGATTTCGCTCGTAGTTGTGGGTGATACCAGGATGGCAGTTGAGTATTTTGACGGCATCATCTATATGCTGTGGTTTTATCTCAAATGCTACCAAGCTAGAGTTGTAGCCTAGACTTTTGGTGTCAAATATAGCAGAAGTTTGTCTTATGATGTGGTTCTTTTTTTGTAGCTTGATAGTCTCTATCACTTTTTGCTCTGTGGTGTTTAGTTGCATCGCTATCGCTTCAAACGGTCTAGCTACTAGCGGAAAACTTTTTTGTAGTGTTAGCAGTATTTCATCGGTCATTTTCATCCTTTGTGTGGTATTTTATCTAAAATTTATAAAGTTTAGATAAAATATGTAAAAAGGCAAACCAAATATGGCATATTTTCCAGCTTTCATAGACCTATCAAACAAAAAAATACTCATAGTAGGCGGTGGATTTATAGCATTTGAGAAGCTCACGCATCTGCTTGATTTTAGCTCAAATATCAGCATAATAGCACCAAATATCAGCAACGATATGCAAAAGCAGATAGACCAACACAGCTTGACACACAAGCTTGCATCATACCGGACTGGCGACATAGATGACTTCGATATAGTCATAGTGGCAGTAGATGATATATCACTACAGCAGAGCATATATCGCGAAGCCAAACAGCTCCACAACTGCCTAGTAAATAGTGTAGATAGTGTGGATTGTTGTGATTTTATATTTCCGTCATATATCAAAAAAGATGATCTCACTATAGCAGTATCGACCTGCGGAAGTTCGCC
>JAOZTH010000088.1:0-1090 GCA_029939245.1 Arcobacteraceae bacterium | reverse complement strand
CAGGATTGTTTTTTTTGTTGGGTTATCTAGCCTTACAAGAAGCACAACCACAAGAGAAAAACACGAGAGTATATCCTCTCATAGAAAAGCATATGCCGTATTATATGGAGAAAAGAGTAGGGGGGTTTTCTATATTGAAAAAAGGAAGCCGTGAAAAAGAGAAGCCACCCATCAAAGAGGTGTATGCTAGACTTCAAACTTTGCAGATAGGTTGGGCTATGGAAAATATGAAACTACAGGACAATATACTTACTATATATAAGGATAAAGTCCCCATAGACGAGATAAGACTACAAACCCAAGAGGAGATAACATGGGTGCGAAACTATTTTGACATCAAAAAGTAGCGCACACACAGACACGGTCATATTGTTTGACCTAGATGGCACTCTCATAGATAGCACACAGGCTATAGTTATGTCATTTAGATATGCTTTTGCCGACCATAAGTTCGATAGGCAAATATCCGATACAGATATCACGAGGCTCATAGGCTATCCGCTTGAATATATGTTTGAGAAGCTAGGAGTGCCAAAAAACAAGATAGACAGATATATAGATAGTTACAAAAGTTTATACAGACAGATAAACCACGACCATACTACACTTTTGCCCGGTGCTTTGAGTTCTATACAGCTAGCTTTTAGTTTCGCGACTTTAGGTATAGTCACTACCAAGACTACTAAATACACGACTCCTATGCTAGAGCAGTTTGGGATTTTGAGATATTTTGATGTCATCATAGGCAGACAAGAAGTCACCCACCCCAAGCCCCACCCAGAGCCGATACTCAAAGCCATAGCACAGCTGAAGCCAAATCCAAACTCATCTATATATATGATAGGCGACACTATACTAGATATGATCAGTGCAACCGAAGCAAATGTCAGTGCTATAGCAGTTTTGTGTGGATATGGAGAGCTTGATGATTTGTCGGCATACACAGATAATATCTTTAAAGATTCGCTAGAAGCAGTCCAAGCGATTAAAAACAAAAATATTTAAAAAAACTCAAAAAACAGCACAAAAAACATCATTTTTTGTCAAAATATCTTATTTTACTATCACTTTTTGCTTTTCTAACACCCCC
>JAOZTH010000026.1 GCA_029939245.1 Arcobacteraceae bacterium | reverse complement strand
TTTGACGTATGGATAATCTGTCTCAAACAAGTTTGAGGCTTGAAGTCTCATGTTGGTTGTTGGGACAATCTTTTGTGTCAGACAGACTGTCAAGTATCGTCTCACAGTCTCTCCAGCTTGGGAATGAGTCACACGGTCAAAGTCTGTTTTGATACCATACGATGGGACAACGACCTAGACTTGGATCCGCATACACTATATGCCGAAGCGGACAACAAGCCAAAAGGCAAACAAGTTTAGCTACTGTATTTTGCTTTTAAAATTGTTGATGATATCTCTCATATCTTTGCCATCTACCATAGGTATATCGTGCTGTGTTATCAACTGGATATTTGCTACATCTTTGTCAAGTCGTCTATAAAACACAGGAGAGTTGCCACTATGTAGGCTCTCTAAGGCTGTATGCACACTAGCGGTCAGCAGGTGTTTGGTCTGTCGCACTCTGTCTTGATAATACTCCTCGTCTATGCAGTTTGTAAATATCTGTTTGAGTTTCGTCTCGTTTTGATAGAAAAAATAATGCCCCATGACAAGCGGCACATCAGTGGTGAAGTTTTCGCCACAAAGAGACAAAAGCTCGTTTTGATAGTCGTCGTCTCCAAAAAACAGCCCATACTCCCAAAGTGTTGGCTTTTTTTCAAAAAAAAGATTGTCAACAATATCATATGGTATATCTTCACCGACTCTATATGATAGACTACAAAACTGCTTTATATGTTCTACCATAGTCCGGCTTGGTTCATCGCTATCATATATCAAGATATCGCCTCTACTCATCATATGTGGCAAGTTGCCTATGATATCCACACCAACTCCTACTGCCACACCTAGATACTCTTTGGCATAGGTTGCCGCTCTATAATCACAAGTAGCGAGCATAGGCTCAAACTCTTTTAAGTAGTTGTATATGGCACTACATCGTCTCACATTGTCCAGCCCAAACGAGTGTCCGCTTTTGGCATATATGTATATTTTTGGCATTTTTACCCCTTTTTCTATGTTATCTAAAGTTTCTTAAGATATAATGCTCCCATGATAAATCTAGACAATATAAAAACAGCAAAAAAAAGTTTGCAACACATAGCATATGAGACACCACTAGCTTATGCACCTATACTTAGTCGTGAAGTTTCAAATAAAGTTTATCTCAAAAAAGAAAATCTACAGCAGACAGGAAGCTTCAAGCTTCGTGGAGCATTTTACAAGATTTCTAAACTATCCAAAACCCAAAGAGACAAAGGTATAGTAGCATCTAGTGCTGGAAACCATGCTCAAGGAGTAGCATATAGTGCACAGTATTTTGGTTGTCCTGCTACTATTGTGATGCCCCAAGCCACACCACAGCTCAAGATAAACGGGGTCAAATCCTATGGGGTAGATGTGATACTATATGGCAACACATATGACGATGCCTACCACAAAGCTATGCAGATATGCCAAGCAGAACAAAAGACATTTATACATCCATATGAAGATGACGATGTCATATGTGGGCAAGGCACTGTGGGGCTAGAGATATTGGATCAGCTAGATGATATAGATATAGTGCTAGTGCCAGTAGGTGGCGGTGGGCTTATAGCAGGAGTGGCGAATGCCATCAAAAGTATAAAGCCAGATATCAAAGTAGTAGGAGTAGTAGCCAGTGGTGCTAGGTCTATGAAAGAATCATTTGAAAAGAAAAAGCCCATAAACTCAAAGTCGGTCAAAACCATAGCAGATGGCATAGCCGTGAGAGACACTTCGGCTAAGATGCTTTCTCTTATGCTTGAGTGTGTAGATGATATAATAGAAGTAGAAGACAAAGAGATAGCAAATGCTGTGCTGTTTTTGATGGAAAAACAAAAGCTAGTAGTAGAGGGTGCTGGAGCTACAACTGTAGCGGCACTTTTGCACGATAGGTTGAAAGTCAAAGACCAAAAGATAGTAGCAGTGTTAAGCGGTGGCAATATAGATGTGTCTATGCTATCGGTTATCATAGAAAAAGGTCTCATAAAATCCCATAGAAAGATGAATATAGTAGTGACGCTCATAGACAAACCCGGAGCCCTAAAAGAGATCACAAATATATTTGAAACACTCAAAGCAAACATAGTGCAGATAGATTATGACCGAGCTTCGCTATCGCTTGACTTTGGCGATGCCAATGTGACTATAGCACTAGAGACCAAAGGCGAAGAACACCAAGAGATAGTGCGAAAAAGCTTGACAAAAAACAGATACAACTTCAAAGAGATGCGATGATAGATAGATACACTGCAAACCTGGACAAACTGTTTATAGCCATAGAAAAAGCACGACTAAATATAAGCGAACACCATATCGTGGATATAGTAGCAGTGAGTAAATACTCTACAACTGACGAGATAAAAGCCCTATACGATGTGGGACAGCATAGTTTCGGTGAAAACAAGATCCAAGACTTGAAAACAAAGTCAGTTTCGCTGGAGCATTTGCCGATACGATGGCACTACATAGGAAGTCTGCAAAAAAACAAGATAAATAACTTGATAGACTTAGACCCTATGTTGTTTCACTCACTAGATAGCCTAGAGTTAGCATATGAGTTGGACAAAAAACTCAAGCAAAAAACCAAGAGTATGAGATGTCTGCTACAGGTTAATTCATCGTATGAGAGTAGCAAAAGCGGGGTAGAGCCAGATGAAGCTATAGCTATATACAAAGATATAGAAAAAAACTGCCCAAATATCATATTGGTAGGGCTTATGTGTATAGGAGCAAACAGCACAAACACAGACGAAGTAGCTAGAAGTTTCAAAACAACCAAAGATATATACGACAAGCTAGAGACAGCAACTGTGCTATCTATGGGTATGAGCGATGATTTTGAACTAGCTATAAAACATGGCTCAAATCTCATACGAGTAGGCTCGAAACTTTTTGATAGGGGCGAGGTGTGAAGATAGGTTTTTTGGGCGATATAGTAGGACGACCGGGGCGAACCATGGTCAAAACTCACTTAAGACAGATAATACAAAACGAAAGTTTGGACAAAGTGATAGCAAATAGCGAAAACATAAGCCACGGCTTTGGTATGACAGTCAAAAATCACAAAGAGATGACAAAAGCAGGTATAGATATATTTACAGGTGGCAACCATTCGTTTGACAAAAAAGATGACTACGATGAGGTGTTAGCACACTCTTCAGCTCTCCGCCCTACAAACTATCCAGACGATGTAGCAGGTCGTGGGGTGGGTATATACGATGTGGGCGATGAGAAACTAGCGGTCATCAGCTTGATGGGGCAGTTTGCTATGCCTATATGTGACAATCCATTTCGCAAAGTTTTAAGTATAGTAGATGAGCTTACAGCCCAAAATATAGCACATATTGTAGTGGATTTTCATGCCGAGACCACAGCAGAGAAGCGAGTGATGGCAAAGTTGTTGCAGGGCAAAGTCTCTGCTATATTTGGCACCCATACACATATAGGCACGGACGACTACGACACGACTAGAGGCACATTTTATGTCACAGATGTGGGCTTGACTGGATGTGCGGACAATATCATAGGTATGGACGAGAAGATCCCTACTCAAAAATTTTTGACAGGTATCGGCGGACACTTCAAGATAAACAACAGTTGCAAAAAGATTATGCAGATGTTTGTGCTAGATATAGATGACCACGGCAAAACCACAAAGGCAAAAAAGATCAAAATATATGAAAACAAACCTATGGAGCAAATAGCGATATGAACAAACAGCAAGAAAAAATTGTATCAATGTTTGACAGCATTGCACATAGATACGACATAGCAAACAGAGTTTTAAGTATGGGCGTAGATAAAAGTTGGCGAGACAAAGCGGTCAAAAAAGCATATGAGATATATGACAAAAAAGCTATTGAAACGATAGTAGATGTAGCATGTGGCACTGGTGATCTCATGATATATTGGCAAAAAGTAGCAGATAGCTCAGATATAAAACTACAAAATATCACAGGTATAGATCCTAGTGTCAAGATGATGGATATAGGCAGACAAAAGATACCAGACGGGACATTTGTCCAGGGCTTTGCTCAAGACCTACCACTACAGAGCGACAAAGCAGACATAGTGTCTATAGCCTACGGCATACGAAATGTGACACACAGAGCAGAAGCATTTATAGAGTTTGGTAGAGTGCTGAAGCCAGACGGACTACTGGTGATACTGGAGTTTACAAAAGAGCAGAGAAAAACATGGTTTAGCTATATCAAAGATATCTATATGACAAACATCATGCCACATATCGGCAAGCTAGTATCAGGCAACAGCGAAGCATATAGGTATCTACCAGACTCCATAGATGAGTTTGCTACATCGGTGCAACTCCAGCAAGAGCTTGTAGAAGCTGGCTTTGAGATAAAGTTTGCTAGAGATTATTCTATGGGTATGAATACGACCATCATAGCAAAAAACAAAAACAAAACAAAAAAGGAAAAATTATGAATATATCAAGTATAGTGGTGCAAACAGTGCCAAAGTATTTAGAACAATTGGTTCAAGACATCAAGGATTGTGATGCGTGTGATTATCACTTGCATGACGAAAAAGGACGAATAATAGTCACTATAGAGGGCGAAGGAGTGAGCGAGGAGCTTAAAAAGATGAAAGTCATAGAGTCGTTGCCCCATGTGGTGTCGGCACAGATGCAGATGGCATATAGCGAAGATGAGCTAGATATGCATATGCAAAGGCTAGAAAACGCAGATGCAGTGCCACGAATGCTACACGACAACGATATAAGACCAGAAGAGATTATATACAACGGCGACCTAAAAAAGAAAAACTTAGAAGGCTTCGCCAAACGATTTGACGAGATGAAAAGATAGTTTAAAGAAATTTAGATAAAATATCAAAATATTTAAAAAGTAGGAGAATATATGGAAGGTAGATTATGGACGGTGCTAGGCACTATAGGAGGACATGAGCAATTTTGGCTCATATCGTCACATTTGGCACTTACGATTTTCATCGTATTTGTGCTAGCGAGGCTGGCTACAAAAAAGCTACAGATAGTGCCAAGTGGCACACAAAATGTCATGGAAGCATATATCCAAGGAGTTATATCTATAGGGGTTGACTCTATGGGCGAGAAAAATGCCAGACGATTTATGCCACTGATAGCAGCATTGGGATTGTTGATATTTGTATCAAATATGATGGGTGTCATACCTGGCTTTGAGTCTGCTACTGGTAATATCAACTTCACGCTGTCTTTGGCTCTTGTAGTATTTATATATTACAATTATTTGGGATTTAAAGAAAACGGAGCAAAAAAATATCTAGGTCATATGATGGGACCAGTGCCAGCTTTGGCTTGGTTGATGTTTCCTATAGAGATAATATCTCACTTTTCACGAGTGATATCGCTGTCGTTTCGGCTGTTTGGTTCGGTCAAAGGCGATGATATGTTTTTGATGGTGCTACTCATGCTAGTGCCGTGGATAGCTCCGTTGCCTGGATTTTTCTTGCTTACTGCCTTTGGATTTTTGCAAACATTTATATTTATGATACTTACCTATGTATATATCGCTGGGTCTGTGATGATGGCAGAGGAAGACCACTAGTGTCATATATAGTCACCAAAGATTTCACTAGTTGGGCTAGATCGTTTGGTTCTAGTTGAGGTTTTGACAAAGATTTAAAATATACTACAAAGTTTATCCTTTTGGATGACTGAGACAAAAGATTATCTCAGTCAGTCTTGATAGATTATGATGCAGTAGCACAAAAAAGGATTTACTATGATTGCGATTTTTTCACTATTGCCGATATTTGCATATGCAATAGCATTTAACATATTTTTCAAGAAAACAGTTTCTACATCGATATTTTTTTCTATTACATCAATAATTACGATACTATTTATATTTGGTATGCTTGATATTCTAAGTATTGGCAGATCTGTTTTGTTTTATGGAGGGATTTTGCTTTTGCCTCTGCTTTCAATAATATATAAAAACGATGTATTAAAGTTTATAAGGTCAGTTCCTTTTGTGATATATCTATTGTCTAGTATGATATATTTGTATCTTATACAAGATGCTCAGCTTTTCTTTTGGGATGAATATAGTCATTGGGGCGCATTTATTAAAGAGATGTATTATTTTGATGCTTTTTATGATGCCTCTAGTGTCGCAGGACATATCAATTATCCACCTGGTATTTCTATCTGGGATTATTTTGTAATATTTCCTACTCAATATCACGAAGGCAGTTTGTATTTTGCATATTTTCTGATATTGTTTAGCTCAACACTTATGATGTACGAGCGATTATCCTTTGGACAAATACATTGGATTGGATTGATTTTTAGCATACAGATGATAGTTTTTGCAAATTTTGGGCATTGGTTTAGCTGTATTTATGTAGATCATGTAGTGGGAAGTTTGTTTGCTGGGTTGATTTTGAGCTTTTTTGTAGATAAATACAAACCATATGAATTGTTTTTGTTTTTATTTCCTTTGATATCAATTGTGTTGGTAAAAGAGATTGGACTATACTTTGGATTGTCTCATTTGGGTTTGGTGTTGTTGCTGTTGATAAGCAGAGAAAAAGCAGATAGCAAGCACTCAATGCTTTTTGTCATCAAGCAACACAAATATATAATTTTGATTTTATTCACACTGTTTTTGTCTATGGTTTTGGCTTTAAAATCTTGGGAAACGAGACAAGATAACCTAGGAGTAAAAAAAGAAACTCAAACTATCACCGCTGTAGCAAAAGCAATATTTTCTGGAAAAAAAGTTTTGTCAAAAGAAGATGAAAAAGAGGCAAAAAAAAGACTTACAGAAGTTATTTTATATCAACAACTACACAAAGAAAAAATATCATTAAATTACAATGAATTTAGCTACGACACAATGCAAAAGTATAAAAAAGATATAAAACTAAGCACAGTTGGTAGCTTCCTATTTTTTATCATTATTTGTTTGAGTCTGTTTTTTATCGCAGATACTCGTGAAAAGAAAATAGAGACAGCTATAGTGGGTGGCTATCTTTTGTTTGTAGGTATTGTATATTTTGTTATATTGTATTTTAGTTTTTTTGTTGCATTTGGGAGCAGCACCTTGCGGATACCGTCGTATGTGCGATATATAAATATTGGTATACTGCCTCTTATGCTTGTCGGTTTCAGCCTTTTTTTACCAATAATGCAAAAAGACGATAATACAAAAAAAGTTAAATACAAAAAAAATACCAAGCACAAGCACTTTGTGTATAGTGCGGGGTTGTTGTTTGTTTTGGTTTTGATAACAGAGCCATATATGAAGCCGTTGTATTCACAGCTAAAAAATCCTTTTAGACAAGTAGCAGACGATGCAACTCAAAATATTATAAAGTCTTTGCCACAAAAAGCCAAATTGTTTGTAGTGTTTCCTGTCAAAAACAACGGAAGCTTAAACAATATTTTAAAATATTCATTGATCCCACTTAGAGCAACGATAAGCAGCAGTAATTTTCCCGGCAACTCAGCACGGGATATGATGGCAAAATATGAAAAATATGAATACATTTGGTTTGCGAGCTTAGATGAACAACTAGCTACTAAAAATAAAAATATACTCAAGATGAAAAACAAAAAAGAACTATTTAAACTTTATAAAATAGGTAACAAAAACAATAAGCTTGAGTTTGAGCCAATTTTGTGAAAAAACAAATGACAAGCTTTTTAGTCATAGGTGCAGTAAATACTATATTTTATTATGGTATTTATTCAATACTAATATATATAAGCTTAGATTATAAAGCAGCTGTGTTTGTCGCAACAATAATTGGAGTAATATTTAGTTTCAAAACATTTGGTAAATTTGTTTTTAATAATGAAGATACAAGTTTAATATATAAGTTTTTATTTGTATATTTTATTTTATATGTGTGCAATATCACAGCGATATATCTGATTGATTTAGAGCTTAAAAATCTTTATATTTCTGGGTTTGTTGCTACTTTGTGCTGTGCTGTATTGTCTTTTGTGTTAAACAGATGGTATGTTTTTAAAGAAAAAAAAGGATAGAAAAAATGAATAATAAACTAGCAATACTAATACCATGTTATAACGAAGAATTAACAATAGCAAAAGTGATAAAAGATTTTCAAAATAAATTGCCAGAGGCAATCGTATATGTATATGACAATAATTCTACTGACAATACTTTTAAAATAGCCAAAGAATCTGGAGCAACAGTGAAAAAAGAGTTCAGACAAGGCAAAGGCAATGTAGTAAAATCAATGTTTAGAGAAGTAGATGCAGACATATATGTCATGATAGATGGAGACGACACATATCCTGCTAAATTTGTAGATAGTCTCATAGATCCTATCGTCAATGGTGAGGCAGATATGGTTATCGGCGATAGACATAGCGATGGAAGCTATCAAGATGAAAACAAAAGAATGATGCATAATTTTGGCAACAATTTGGTAAAAATCTTGATCAACAAGTTATTTGATACAAATTTACAAGACATTATGACAGGCTACAGAGTATTCAATAAAAAATTTGTAAAAAACATCCCTATAAACAGCAAAGGCTTTGAAATAGAGACCGAGATGACTTTGCACACACTAGATAAAAATTTTTTGATCCGTGAAATACCTATAAAATACAGAGATAGACCAGAGGGTAGCTTCTCAAAATTAAACACCTACAGTGATGGATTGAGAGTTTTAAAAACGATACTGTGGGTATTTAAAGACTATAGACCTTTGGCATTTTTTAGCTTATTGGCAGGATTTTTTTTCGTATTAAGCTCTTTCTTTGGATTATCTGTGATTGTAGAATTTATTTATACCTCAAAGATAACAAAAATACCATCAGCAATATTATCGGTGGGGCTAATGCTAACTTCAATTTTGGCATTATTCAGCGGTTTTATTTTGGACACTATTGCGAAACAACACAGAGAAAACTATGAACTAAAATTGACAAGATGGATAGAAAACAATACAAAATAAATTAATTTTTAAATATATCATTTTGTTAGTAAATTTGTCTTGTGATCAAACTCCGGCACTATCTCTTTGAGTTTTGTGAGTAGTTGTTTGTCGTGCTTTGTCTCGAGCAAACTATCTATATCTTGGTTTAGTTTGGTTATGTCATAGGTAGTTTTGTGAGCTACAGTGATAGATGGGTATCTTGTAGTAGACAAGGTCTCATCGGTCAGTAGCTCCTCGTATAACTTCTCGCCAGGTCGCAGACCGCTTATCTCTATGCCTATATCGTTTCGCCCACTTAAGCTTATCATCTTGAGAGCTAGGTCATATATCTTGACCTCTTTGCCCATATCTAGTATAAATATCTCACCATCTTTGCCCAAAGCACCAGACTGTAGCACTAGCATACATGCTTCTGGTATTAGCATAAAATACCTCGTGATATCTTTGTGTGTGACTGTGAGGTTTTTGCCTTGAGATATCAGAGACTTGAACTTGGGTATTATAGAACCAGACGAGCCTAACACATTGCCAAATCGCACGGCACTTATGTTTGTATTTTTTGCATCTATGTTTTGAAGATATAGCTCACATATTCGTTTGGTAGCTCCCATGACATTTGTAGGTCGCACTGCTTTGTCTGTAGATACTAGCACAAATTTTTCTATGCCGTGTTTTATAGACACATCTATCATATTTTTGGTGCCTTGGATATTGTTTGTGATAGCTTGTGCTATATTTGACTCACATAGTGGCACATGCTTGTATGCGGCCGCATGTATGACTATATCTGGCTTGTAGATAGCAAATAGTTTTTGCATATCTGCTTTGTCTGTCACAGACTGCATCGCTGGCTTTATCTTTGTGGCGATTTTGTCGCCGTGTGTCTCGTATATCTCTTGTTCTATGGAGTATAGATTGTATTCGCTGTTGTCCACTAGCACTATAGTTTTTGCTTCGAAACTCACACACTCTCGCACTATTTGCCCGCCTATACTTCCGCCAGCTCCTGTGATAAGCACGGTTTTGTCTTTGATAAACTGTGTTATAGCGGTCTTGTCTAGGTCTTGTGGGTGTCTTGAGAGTAAGTCTTCTACAGATATATCTTTGAGCTGTAGAGCAAAACCTTTGTCAAAAAAGATATTTCTCACAGGTGGCAGCACCTGTATCTTTTCAAAATACTCTGCCATATCATCGTGTATAGTCTTTATCTGTGTGGGTGTGGCACTGGGTATCGCTATGACTAGCAGTTCATATTTTTGAGTTTTGAGTTTGTGCTTCAAGACTTTTGAGGAGACTATGGCAGTGCCATCTATGCTTCTGTTTTGGATGATGGTGTCATCATCACAAAAATACTGCACGCGGTATTCCATATCTTTAAATTCACTTTCTAGCTTGAGTCCTGCTTTGCCTGCTCCATATATGACTACATTTTTGGTCTTGGTAGTGGTGCTACGATTTATATAAACATTGTAGCTATACATACAAAAACTTATCACAGATAGATATATAAAAAGTTCAGAAATCAGAAAATATACATGAAAAATACTATAATATATAGGCATATATACAGCAAATGCCACTATATATACGAGACTTTTGATCAAAAATGTCTTTGGGGTTGATTTGCTCCACGATAGTGAGTAGTCTTTGTATATCGCAAACGATGCCACCATACGAGATATTATGACTACCAACACTAGCTTCATATCAAAAGGAGTATGAAACACATAAAAAGTCCACAAAAAAGTAGCGAAACTGATGATAGTTATCGCAAATAGGTTCAAAAATCGTTTGTCAAAAATACTCATAGGTCTATTGTATCCAAACAAGCTTAAAAATCAACATATACAAACAAAATATGATAAAAGTATTGTTTATTTTTTTTAGTATTTTTTTATCATTTGTTTGCCAATACAGATAATCTTGCCATGATTTCTCAGTCCAAGATATTTTCACAGCAACAAATCTTTTTCAAATATTTTGCCTGTTCTTGCCTGTTTTAGTGAGCTTATAAGTTGTTTTTTGTTTTTGTGTGAGCCTAAAAGATAGTTTGTCTCTTTCATAGAGTTATACTCCGCAAACGATATTACTACTACATTTTCACACCCATTGCGATGAATTATCACTTCTTCATGGTCATGATACACGCTATCAAAAACTGACTTGAGATTGTTTTTAGCTTCGGTCATACTTACTACTTGCATATTTGCTCCTTGTGTTGTATTGTGAGATATTTTATCATGAATTTATAAAACAACCCACAATCTATAAAAAAGTAGCGAAACTGATGATAGTTATCGCAAATAGGTTCAAAAATCGTTTGTCAAAAATACTCATAGGTCTATTGTATCCAAATTTTCATAAAATTAGGCATAAATCTATATTTTAAAATCAAAAAAAGACTTTTTGTATTCTATGAGCATATATATAATATACAAAAATAAAACAGATATAGAAAAAACCACAAATATATTTGATACAAAATAAACAATCAAAAACAACATTATATTGACAAGCACAGACCACATGACAACCTTGTCATGAGACCATCCGATCTGTGTCAGTCTTTGATAGCCGTGCTTTTTGTGTGCTTGTGATAATTTTTCGCCGTTTAATTTTCGCCTAATCAATGTCAAAGTAGCATCAAACCAAAACAAACCAAACAGAACTATCCATATCCATAAGTTTAAGCTTTCTTGATTTGTATAGTATATCGTAAATACAGCTATATTGTAGCCTAACAGTGTGCTACCTACATCTCCCATAAATATCTTTGCTTTGTACCAGTTCCAATACAAAAAACCCAAAACTGCAAAAATCAACACCAGAAAATGGCTTCCGCCAAAAAGCAAAAATCCAGCAAGACCCAAAAATATAGCCTCACTCCCAGCATAGCCATCGATACCATCAAGAAAATTATAAAGATTTATATACCAAACTATGAGTAAAAAGCCGAAACTGTTTGTAAATATTTGATTTTCTATAGAAACCAAACCCATATCAAAACTTTCAACTCCTCCCAAAAGATACAATCCGCCCAAAGCAGTCAAGCTTTGGACAACTATCCTAAGCTTCGCACTCAATTCATGCATATCATCGAGATATGAAACTATGCAGACTACAACTCCAGCCATCAAGGCAAAATACAAATCACTATCTATATTGTCTATATAAAACAGATAGCAAATACCTACAAACCACACGACAGCGATAGCTATGCCACCACCATGAGGTGTCGGTATAGTATGTGAGCTTCTTTCATTTACTTTAGCCAAGATAGTATTTTTTCTGTAGTAATTTTTGATAAGATATGTGAGTGAAAATGATACTGTAAATAAAACTATATATATCATCTTTTTTTACCATTTATCATAAGATTGACACCTTCTTCTATAGTATAAATATTTTCAAGACTTAACACATCTTTTGTGTGCTTGTTGTCAACTGTTAGGCTTTCATAAAGTCTTTTATGAAAAGATGGTTTAACTAACTTTAATAAACTCTCAAAAAATGGTATATTCACTAAATACACTTTTTTATTAAGTCCATCAGCAATAAGTTCTATTAATTTAGTTGTACTTAAAGGCTTATCATCGCAAGCTAAAAATACACCTGCTTTTTCTTGAATAATTATCTCATCTATTAGATGACAAAGATTTCCTACATATATCATACTTCTTTTGTTTTGGATATTTGCAAACGGCGAGACAGAAATATTGCTTATCAATTTTACAAGGCTTTTTATATTTGCCTTGACACCGTATCCATAAACTATAGGAGTTCTTATGATAGATATTTTGAAGTCATCACTCCCAAGCTTTTTGAGTTCCTGCTCTGCTTTTAATTTGGTTTTGCCATAGTTGTCTTGTGGCTTACAAGCACTATGTTCGGTATATGGTATATTTGTCTCCTCTCCATAAACTTTCACAGTGCTCATAAATACAAAGTGTTTGACTCCTTTATCTTTTGCTTTTTTTGCCAACTTTATAGTTTGAGTTACATTTATTTTCTCATATTCCTCTTCGCTAGCTCCGTCCATTTGATGAACTAGTGCAGAAAGATGGATAATAATATCTATATTTACTAAATCTAAATCCTGAAAGTTGCCATTAAGAAAACTAAAAGTATTTATTTTATATTTTTCTTTGTATCTATCTTTAAAATAACTTCCCACAAATCCATTTGAGCCAGTTAACAATACATTCATCTATTTACCTTTCTCTATTGTCTTAAATTCTTCTAATAATTTAGACCAAAAATATTTTTGATCATATCTTGATACGATACTTTCTCGTATATTGTTTTTTAATTTATCAAAAAAAACTGTATCTAAAAGAAATCTTTCTATCGCAACAGATAATTGTTTTTCATTTTTTTTGTCGACCAACACTCCGTTTATATTGTTTTGTATTACTTCGTCACAACCGTTTATATTGGTTGCGATCAGTGGTATGCCATAGCTTCCAGCCTCTATCAAAACATTTGGTAGTCCTTCTCTATACGAAGGCAACACAAACAAACTAGTGATAGCTAAATATTCTCGTATATCCTCTTGAAACTCAAGATAAATTATTGACTTATTGTATTTGATAGTTTTTTGACTTTTTTGTGAGATAGGGTCTGATTCGTTCTTATAATCGCCTATTAAAAGTAGCTTGATACTTTTGTGCTTTAAACACAATGTGTCAAAAACACTTAATAGCTCATTGATACCTTTGTCTTTTACTATCCTACCGACGAAAGTGATGATAAAATCATCGCGGTGTAAATGTAATTTATCCAACACAGTCTTTTTTTGTTTTATAGATGACACATCGTTGAAGTATCGTGTGTCTACACCATTTACTGAACCGTTGGCGATTATATTTACTGGCTTTGTTGTCATTTGTTCTATAGTTTTTTTTAGATTTAGACTATTACAATATAATTTTGAGGAAAAAAGATAAGTAATCCTCTCAGTTATTTCCAGCACTATTCTTCTTTTTCCTATTGCTTCAAGATGTGGCAAGCCCACAATATTGTGTATTCTATGCGGTATTCTGGCTATCCATGAGGAAATCATTCCCAACAAACCAGCTTTTGGAGTAAGTGTATAAACCATAAACGGCTTGCTTTTTAATAAGTAAAAATACAACAAAACAAGCACTTTGATATCTTTAAATAGATTTATCTGTCTGCTAATATCCATAACTTTGATAGACACACCTTCGTATTTTTGTATCTGTTTTATAGTATCAGAATCAGAAGTAATAATCTCCACATCATAATATCTAGACAAAAAGCCAGGCTGACCCTTTAGCCAAGTTTCCAAAACTACTGGCACTGTTACTATCATGATAATCTTTTTCATACTTCAAACTCTTTTTGTAGATACTCTTCTATCTTTATAAAATCATATTTTTGTATTGTATTTATGAGCAATCCATTGTCTGCGGTTGATATCTTTAGCTCGTCTTTGAATATATTGTTTGTTTTAATTTTTATACCATGACAAGACAGAAAGCCTAGTATATTTTTGATAGAACTTCCCACTCCTGAACCTATATTGAGTATTTTTATCTCTTTTGTATCGAGAAGTTTTTGGTATATCGCCACTACATCATCAATATGAATAAAATCTCTAATAGAATTCCCATTATTTACTATAGTTATCTCTTCATTATTTTTATATGCTTTTATTATCTTGCTTACTATAGAAAATTTATCATCTCCACCATACATATTAAATATTCTAGCGATAGTATAGTTTATATCTCTTTTGGCACAATGCCTTTCTACTAGTTTTTCATTTGCTATTTTCAAAGCTGAGTGTAGATTTGTCGGTTTTGTCTCGTCTTTTTCGTCACACAAGATATTGTTGCCATATACAGAGCTGCTGCTTGTATATATGAGTTTGTTTATAGTGGTATCTTTGAAACAATCAAGCACCATAGATGTCGTAGATATGGCATTTGCAATATAGCTTGTAGAACTATCGGTATCGTTTAGTCGCACTGCTGGCTGAAAGTTGTTAAATATTAGATTTATAGTTTTGTTTTTGTATGGTTTTAACATGTTTATATCATATAAAATATCTCTCGATGATATTGAGATACTACCAACAATCTTCTCACTCAATTTTCTAGACAGGTTGCTGTCTTTGCCTATCATCAATGTAATCATCAAAATTCCTCTATCTGTGCTTGTGTGCAAAAGCCCACACAAATCTAGGAAAAAATGATAAAACATACAATACAAAATATTGAAAACTTACAAACTTATGTTTTGACAGCTCATCGTTTGCCTCGCCTCTTTTGTCTATACTTATAAGATATCTCGCTTTGTAGTAAGCCACTTTTGCATAAGCCACCACATGCTCTTTTTGATATTTTTCTCTCAATCTTTTATTCAAAAATATCTTGTCCAAAGTGTATTGCATCTCACTGCTCCACATAGCGATATTTTTCGATGTTAGCGAATTTTCTAGTTTTCTGTATTTGACTATATAGTCTTTTATCACAAGCACTTTTGAAGTGCTTGTGATATTTAAAAAAAGTTCAAAATCAGGTGAAAAATAAAGCTTTTCATCAAAATATATTTTGGAGTTATTTCTCAAGACAACAGACTGCATATTTACCTCATATCGCTTGAGTTGCTGTGCAAATACGTCGCCCGTAGTCGCCTGTGGTATAGACCTGCCTGTCTCTTTGCCATCTTTATTAATATTTATAACACCGCCATAACAAAGCATCATATCTTTGTCTAGATCCATCTGCACTATCTGTGTCATTAGCTTGTCTTTTAGCCAAATATCATCGGTATCCAAAAATGCCACATACTCACCATCACAAAACTTCAGCCCAAAATTTCTAGCAGCCCCCAAAGGTATGTTTTCTTTGGTTTTGAGATACTTTATTTTGCTCCCATAATTTTTTGCTATGCCGGCACTGTTGTCTGTAGAACAATTGTCCACAAACACTATCTCCCAGTCATCAAAAGTTTGAGCATATATACTATCTATAGCTTCTGCTAGATACTTCTCGCCATCGAAACAGTTCATGAGTATAGAGACTTTAGGCACGGAAAAACTCCTCTATCTTGTCTATAACATAATCTTGTTCATCGGCAGATAGATCAAAATGACAAGGCAAAGTAAGTATCTCGCTATATATCTTTTCTGTCGTCTCCAATACAAAATCTGTTTTATATTTAGTCAGTAGATGGTTGGGCTTGTAGTGCACTCCACACTCTATATCGTTTGATATTAGATATTTTCGCAGACTGTCTCGTCTTTGAGTTTTTATCACAAATATATGTGGTAGCACTTCATCAAAGTCAATATCCAAAAACACTATCTCATCTATATTTTTTAGACTATTAATGTATTTTTTTGCTATTGATTGTCTTTTGATTTTAAACTCTTCTAGTCTATCTATCTGGACTGCTCCTATACTAGCCATAATATTGCTCATATGGTATCTATATCCTTGGTATTTCACATCAAAATCCCAGCTTCTATATCCTGAAAATCTTTTTTCTGTATCTTTTTCTACTCCTAGTAGTCTACTGTCTTGAACTCTTTGTATAAGTTTGTCATCATTTGACAATACCGCCCCACCTTCACCAGATGTGATATTTTTGATACCATCAAAACTAAAACAGATTATATCTCCCTTTGTGCCTATCTTTTCGCTGTTTCTTTCACTGCCAAATGCTTGAGCCGCATCTTCTATGACTCTCAGTCCAAACTCATCTGCTAGCATATAAACTTCGTCCATACCTTTGGAACTACTAGCATAATGCACTGGCATGATAGCTTTTGTGTTTTTGGTTATTTTCTTTCTGGCATCGTCTGTATCCAAAAAAAGTGTGTCTGGATTTATCTCACATGATATAGGCACGGCACCTGTGGCAGATATAGCCTGATATGAGGCTACATAAGTTAGAGATGGAACCAAAACTTCATCTCCATAGCCTATATCCAAAGCACTCATAGATAGATGCAAAGCCGATGTCCCACTGCTGACACATACTACTTGCATATCGGTTTGTAGATACTTTTGTATCTTGTTTTCAAACAGCATAACCTCCTCGCCCATACCCAAAAACTCTTTGGTCAAAACTTCTGACACTGCTTGCTTTTCTTTTTGAGATATAGATGATTTTGATAGCCGTATTTTATTTCCATTCATATTTGATATATCCTATCTCTTTGTTTATAGATTCGTCTGGACAGTGCTCTATAGATGCTATGTTTAGCAGCATATTGTTTTCATCTATGCCACGGAAAGCCACCCAAAGCCCAGCTTTTATAGTCAGTCGCTTGTAGTTGTCTCGTGACAACACTACTGTGTGAAACTCTTTTGTCTCTTCGTCATATATCACAAACTCTATCTTGCCTACTGGCACTACTATGTTTAAGATCATCTGTGTGTGCTTTTTCCAGCCTTTTATGTCGCCTTTGTGTATAGTAGAAAAATAGGTTTCTCCAAAGCCATCATATCCATCATCACTTCTTTTCATAACATGAAGTATGTCTCCTTTGTGAGCCATAATTTGTTTGAGTGGTGTTAAAATTATTCCGTCCAAATCAATCCTTTGTCTGTCGCTATGTTTTCGTATTGTGCTATTTGTTCTATAGTTTTGTCTATTATATCACAATCTTGCTTATAGAAGCTAAAATACCACTGACTTGTAAATCGTATAGTCTCTTTGTAGTCCATATTTGCTTGCCATTTGAGCTGTGAGAGTGCTTTGTCGCAGTTTAGTTTGAGCAGTCCAGCTTCGTGAAATAAGATATCATCGGTTATCACAAAAGCATCAGTCATGTTTTCAAACTCCCAATACTCACTCAAGTCTTGTAGAAGTTGTCGCACAGTGTGGTTTTGTTCGGCTCTTGGACCAAAATTGAAAGCCTCCGTGTGTAGGCTATCGTCTGTATAAAGTTTGGCACCTAGATGTAGATATCCACTCAAAGGCTCAAGCACATGTTGCCACGGTCTAGTAGCTTTGGGGCTTCGTATCTCCACTGATATTTTTTTGCTCCATGCTTTCATACAATCTACTACAATTCTATCTTTTGCCCAGTCACCTCCGCCTATGACATTGCCAGCTCTACCAATAGCGAGCTTGATGTTGCAGCTGTCTTTTTTGAAAAACGAATGACAATACGACTTTATGATAAGCTCAGCTGCTCCTTTGCTACCACTATATATATCTTTGCCTCCCATCTTGTCGTCCTCTTTGTATCCCCACACTTGTTCTATATTGTCGTAGGCTTTGTCGCTTGTGATGATGACAGCAGTGCATATATGGTTTGATATTTTCAGAGCTTCTAATATATTTGCTGTGCCTAAAACATTTGACGATATCGTCTCTATGGGGTCGCTATACGAAGTCGATACTATAGGTTGAGCCGCTAGATGAAACAAAAAGTCCGGCTTTTCTTTTGATATTATGCTAGTCATAGTAGCTAAGTCTCGTATATCTTCTGTGTAGTGTTTTATCTGTTTTTCTAGTTTCAACTCTTCAAACATAGACGGTTTTGTGGGTATGCCTTTGGATATACCTACTACATCTGCTCCTAGTTTGAGTAGCCAAACAGTTAGCCAAGTGCCTTTAAATCCAGTATGTCCTGTGACCAAAACTTTTTTGTCTTTGTA